>CALATR010000907.1 GCA_937891875.1 uncultured Pseudomonadota bacterium
CAAGACGTGCGTCGCGTTGTGCAGGGCTGCGAGTCCGTCCGGCATCAACGGTGTCACGCCAGGCTCGTACACGAACACAGCCGCGCCTGGGCCGAGGCCACGTGCCGCGAGGCGCCGCTGCGAGCGAACCGCCGCCCGAGCGCTCGGGCGTGATCGGAGAAGCGGATGCGTCCCTCCGCGGGTGGATCGCGCAGCGGGCCGAACGGCACCCCTCGCCACAGCCCGATCAGCGCGAGCAGGGCCAGCAGCTGGAGCACGAAGGGGAGCAGCCGCGCGTTGGCCAGCGACGCCAGCGGGTTCTCGCCGCTCGCGCCACCGCCCGAGCCCGGGCCGGCGATGGTCGCGATCTCGAGCCGCGCGCCTTCCTCCGGGGCCACCCGCTCGCTCTCCGCCAGGGCGACGTGCGCCGCGCTCTGCAGGAACAGGACGTTTGCCGGGACGATCAGGGCACCGTTGGTCAGGTAGCGGGCGTCCGAGAGCCCGATCACTTCGCCCTCGCCGACCACCACCCGCTGCAGCACCACCTGGCGCTCGCCAGAGCGGTCCGTCACCGAGACCCAGGGTTCTCCATGCGCTTCCTCGTAGGGAACGATCCCTCCACCCAGGGCGACCGGAGCCTCCAGCCCCAGCCGGCGCGCCTCGCGGATCACCCGGACGTCCTCTCCACGGAAGTCGCTGACGTGGCCGAGCTCCGGGAACGCGCCGTCATCGCCGGCCAGGATCAGCACCCCACCGTCCTCGACCCAGCTCCGCAGCGCCGCGCCGTCCTCGGGGTCCATCCAGGTGTCCTGGGCGTTCACGACCAGCAGGTGGGTGTCCGCGTCGACCGAGCGCAGGGTCCGCAGCCGCCAGCGCGCGTCGAAGCCCGCGTCCGCGAACACCTCCAGCAGCGCCGCGTCGCCGTCCGCGCCGTAGGGATCTCGTTCCTGCGCATGGGCGGGCCGAGCCGCGAACACGCCGAGCATCACGACCAAGACGGCCACGATCTGTACGGCTGCGGCCAGGGCGGCGCGGGCATCGTCCGCCGTGATCGGTCGCCCACCCCAGCGCACCAGCTCCACCGCCCGGATCACCGTGCGCAGGGGCCCCTGGCGCTCGGGCGCGGTCCGACGGAGCGCCCGCACGTACTCGCGGTCGGTGCGGGAGACGTGCAGTCGGACGTGCCCCGCGTCCCCGAGGGCGCGCAGGGCGGCGCCGCGACAGAACAGCACCGCGTCGGCGAGCCGCCCCTCCTCGATCGCCCGCCGCGCAGCATCCAGCAGATCGTTCGACGGAGCGAGCGGCACAGCGTCGGCGTCGGGCACGTCCAGCGGCGCCACCTCCGCCTTGGCCGGCACCTCCTGGGTGGGGGTCTCTCGACGGTTCTGCAGGTACTTCAGCAACAGGCGCACCGCGGCGAAGAGCACGCCCGCCAACAAGAGCGCGACGAAGAAGGCGACGGTCCAGCGGAGGATCTCGCCGAGCGCCTCGGAGAACTCGAGCTCGAACGGCTCGGGCGGCGGGGACGGGGGCTCCGCGAGCTCGCCGCTGCCGCCACCCCCACCCGCCGGGGGGGCGGCCCCACCACCACCGCAGCCCGACGGGGGAATCGGCGGCAGGTCCTCGGGCTCCTCGGCGCAGGACCGCTCGAGCCCCGGACAGGTCCCCGCCTCGACCTCGTCGAGCAGGGGGCAATAGGTGGCCTTCTCCCAGGTGTCCAGGGGTGTCGGCCGGTCCGTGTCGTGGCAGAAGCGATACGCGTCATCCTCGAGCACGAAGCCGCCGGTATCGAGCACGTCCGAGTCGGTCTCACCGCCCGCACAGCCGGCGAGCACGCCGAGCAGCAGCACGCCGAAGAGACGCTTCATGCCGCATCCTCGCCGTTCTCCTGCAGGCCGAGGGCCCGGAGCCCGACCTGCAGATCCCAGCCCTCCATCCGCGTGCGCACATCGACGTACAGGAACAGCCGGTAGAGCGCGAAGAGCGGGTGCGAGGCCAGGATCCCGAGCAGCACGTAGGGCGTGGCGACCCCGTCGAAGAGCGAGCCGAAGGGCTGTCCCAGCTGGAGGACGAACCCGACCAGGAACTGCCCGCCGAGCTCCCCGACGATGCCACCCCAGAGGAGCAGCCCCCAGCGAGCCGCCGCGCCCATGATCGCCTGCCCCACCTGTCCGCTGGCCAGGCGAACGCTGCGCTGCAGGCCACGTCCGAGGTCGACCCGCTCGAGCAGCGCCGTCTCGGGCAGGTAGACGAGGCCGGGCAGGAGCAGGATGCCGAGCCCGGTGCAGGACAGGACCCAGGTGAACAGCTCGGCGAGGAGGGTGAGCAGGAGCCCGGCCCACACCTTCAGGGTGTCGCGGATCGCGTGCACTGCCGAGCCGTCGGGCTCGAAGAGCATGCGGCCACCCAGGATGGTGAACGGCGCGTGGATGAGCGGGCCCACGACCACCGCGAAGATCAGCGGGATCCACGCTTGCGGCGTGAGCCACGCGATCCCCAGCGACACCACCCAGGCCGGACCGACCGTGAAGAGCGTCAGCCAGGCGATCGGCCGGATGCGCTCGCGCACGAAGCGGAGCGTGAGATCGAACACCTCGAAGGGCGAGCGTGGACGCAGTGCGACGCGGCACAGGTTGGGGTTCATCCGCGCCCCCCGCGTCCGCCGACCAGGATCCACAGCACGATGGTGACGGTACCCACTCCCCCGAAGACGACCTTGAGCCAGAGCGGAGCGGGTCCGGCGCTCCAGAAGCCCTCGATGGCCGCCGCGACCAGCAGCAGCGCCGCCGTGCCCAGGACCAGCCGGTAGATCTCGGGGGCCGCGTGCCGCAGCGAGCCCAGGCGGGTCCGCCCCTCGGTGATGATCAGCGCCCAGCCCATACGCAGCCCCGCGGCCCCGGACATGGCGATCCCGGTGAGCTCCCAGGGCGTGTGGCCGATGGTGAAGTCGAGCAGGTTCCAGCCGCGGCCGCGCGACCACAGGAAGCCCTCGACCGTACCCAGGATGAGCCCGTTGTAGACGAGGTAGAACACGCTACCGAGCCCCGCGAGGGCCCCGGTGGCGAAGCAGCGGAACGCGATGCCGACGTTGTTCCACACGTAGAAGCCGGCCATCGCGGCGTCGTTGCCCGCGGAACGGTCGATCGAGCCCGAGTACATCTCCTCCATCTGGGCGAGGTTGCCCTCGGGGAGCACCGACGTGGCGAAGCCAGGCGCGACGAGCGGCCCGATGACGCCAACGAAGAAGGGCACGTAGAAGAGCAGGTGGGCGGCGAGCACGAACGCCCACTGCCGGCGGACCGCGGCCGGAAAGCCGTGGAAGAGGTCCGAGACCACCGACAGGGTGGCCCCGCGCTGGGCACCGTACAGGCGGTTGTGGGCCCGGCCGGCGAGCCGGTCGAGGTGGCCCTGCACGTCGTCAGGCAGGTCGAGCGCGCGGGCACGGGCCAGATCCGCGGACACGTCGCGGTACAGCGCCGCGAGCTCCGACCACTCCTCCGCGCCTCCGACCCGACCCCGGGAGAGCAGCGCCTCCAGCCGATCCCAGGAGGGCTTGCGGCGAGCGACGAAGCCCTCCCGCGGGTTGCGCGCAGAGGCCCCGCTCACCGATCCCTCCCGGTCGCCCGGGCAAACGCCAGCACCAGCGTGCGCTCCGCGGTCGGGGCCACGATGCCCGTGCGCTCGGCGAGGGCGGGCGCGCACAGCTCGGCGAGCTCCTCCGCCCGCTCGGGAGACAGTCGCCGGCGCCGCCGCACGAAGTCCTCGAGGATCCGCAGCTCCTCCCGGGACAGCACCACCTGGGCGGGTAGTTCCTGGCGTTCCTCCTCGGTGACCGGGGGCTCGATCACCAGGTCCTCACCGATGCGCTCCCGCTCCTCGACCACGACCACCGTTCCGGCGACGAGGTCCCCGATCCGGCGCAGCTTGGGGTCCAGGGTCATGGTCAGGATCGCGATGCCGAAGGTGGGGATGGCGAACGACTCCGTCCCCGGCGCCCAGATCGGGAAGTAGTCGACCGCCCGGAGGAAGTTGCGGAGCACGAGGTCCGGGATCCGTGCCGGGCTGCCGTCCGCGCGCACGACCCGCAGGGACAGCGCCAGCTTGCCCGGCGTACGCCCGTTCATCGCGATCTCGAAGATGACCCCGTAGAACCACTCGACCAGGAAGAGCACGAGGAAGGCGAGGCCGATCCCCGCCCCCGAGAATGCCTCCGAGAGCGTGACGAACGGGATGAGCGCAGCGACGC
>CALATR010000908.1 GCA_937891875.1 uncultured Pseudomonadota bacterium
CAAACTCGTCGTTCAACGCGTCCTGTAGCGCCTTCTTGGGACCGTGCCGCACCACGTCTGCGGGGCCAGGGACCTCGGACGGGAGCCCGACGTTGGCTCGTGAAGAGCCAGAGTCAAAGGTCAATGTGACGCCGCCATCCGCCCCGATCTCCCCATCCATCGACGTCTTGTCGCTCCCCTCGAGGACGGTGAAGCCTCCCACACCCAAGCTGGCCGACGACGTCTGCGACCCGGACACGCTGGCCGTGGAGTCCGCCCCCTGCACCGTGACGCTCTCGGACTGCTCCCTGTGATCACCCACTTCGAGGGTGACGCCGAACGCGCCGCCGCCGACGCTGTCCTTCGATGATTCGTGCTCTGCGAGTGTCGAGCTGTAGAGGTGCTCCGCGACGTCGCCGCCCGAAGCCAGCGCATCCAGCTCCGCGAGGGTCACGCACCCGACAATCCTGTCATACACCCGGTCGTAGCCGGGCCCTTCCGGGTCGAGGTGGAAGGTCCTGGAGGTGCTCCCTCCGGCCGCAGCCTCGTGTCCGTACGAAACCTCCGCCCCCACCGCCGATGCGGAGCCCTTGGCGTTCCACGCGGTCTCGCCACCGAACTTCACGGTGACGGCGACGCGCCGCTGCCCATCGATCACGACCGGCTTGATGGTGACGTCACGAGTGGCCTTCGCGCTGCCTCCCACCTCGACGCCCGCTCCGTAGCCGCCCTTCTCTCCACCACCGCTGGCCTTGCCCGACAGCTCTCCGGTCAGGGACAGGGTCAGGGCATCGCCCGCCCCCATGCCCCTGGCCGCATCCGAGGACACCGCCGCCAGCGCCGCAGTCCCGGCCCCGTCCAGGTTGGCGCCCGCGGCGATGAGGCGGGACACCAGCCCGAACTCCGGCAGGGAGCCCCCGTCGCCCTGATGCGCCTTGTCGAGCGACACCATGTACCGTTCCGCCTCGTCCTTGCCCATGGCGTGCGTGAACGTCAGGCTGCCCGAGACCCCACCGCCTGCCTCGACGCTGCCTTTTCCGACGTCACCCTCATTCTCGACAGAATTGACAGCGCCGCCCACGGACCCACCGGCCGAGACGGTGAGAACGAGCAGGTAGGGAGCGTCCGTCGCACCGGGAACCCGCTTCACCTCCAGGGTGACCCCTCCCTTCAAGCTGGCCTTGACCGTCCCCGTGGCCTCCTTGCCCTTCCGCGTGTGTTCCACGCCATGGTCGTGGGTGATGCCCTTGGTCGTGACCTGGGTGTCGCTGGTGGTGGAGGTCTTCGAGCGGGCGTCCTCGTTGACTTCCGTATTTCCGAACGAGACGCCGGTCTCGTCGTCCTTCAACACCAGCCCCCGCCGGGCCTCCTGGCTGGACCCGCTGGTGGACTCGTCGTCCCCGACGCCCACCGTGGTGGAGGTTCCTTTGGCGCGCGCGAAGGTGACCTGCCCAGCTCCGACCTGCACGTGCCGGGACTCGGACTCCGTGGTGGACTCGCTGCCGTCCGTGTCCCAGTCCTTCGTGGTGCTGCTCTCCGAGACACTGATCCGGCCCTGCCCGAGATCGTGCTCGAAGCTCCCTTTGCTGCTGGTCGAAGAGCCAGTGGACGACGTGGCGCCTTCGACCCCGACGCCGTGTTCCGCCGCCAACGCCGCGTAGTTCCGCTCGTCGACCGATGCGGCTTGCTCGCCGGCCGCGCTCTCCTGCGCCTTCAGGTCTGCGACGTCCCGCTCGAGCGCAACCCGGCGCTCCGCCACGTCAGCATCGCCACCGTCGCCCAACAGCGCCAGGTCGGCCTCGACCTCCTCACGCCGGGACCGCAGCCCTTCCTGCCGGTCCACGAGTGCCTTCCGAACAGCCTCTGCAGACGCCGCGTGGTCCGCCGTTCGGACCTCCACGGACTGAGTCTCCGTCCTGCTGTGCGACGTCAGCGAGCCGGTCTCCGTCGCGGTGTCGCGCACGGTGGCGCGGCCGCCCGTCTCGCTGTCCGTGCCGATGGTCTCGGTTCCTGTGGTCCTCGAACGGGTCGTCCACGTCTGACTCGACTCGTCCACCGCATACTCCCCCGCCTGCTTCTCCAGGATGGGGTCCTCATGGGCGTCAAACAGCAGGTTCCCGGCCAGGTCCGTCCGCTGCTGACCCACCGGCTCACCGGTGTCCTCTTGGGGCCGCAGAGCAGCCTCGATCGCCTGAAACCAGCTTCGGTACTCCGGATCTTCGGGAGGCACGCCGTCCAGTGCCTCCTGCGCCGCGGCGTTTCCAGCCAGGGCCTGCGGCGCGGGCTCGCGGTCCGGACGCGATGCAGACGGAGCACTGGTCGTACTGGGTACGGTCGCCGACTGAGTGGACTTGGACAACGGTCGCCTCGCAGAGATGAGGAGGACGAACGATCACATTCGTGAGAGGAGGCACGGCGGGGGAGTATCTCAATTGGAGTACGACCGCACGAACGATGCGAGTCCGGACCGGAGCTCGTCTCGCCCGGGGGCGAGCGCCGCCGTCCGAGTTCCGCACGCAACCCAATTTCCAACTTGTGAATCGCGTTGCGCCCAGAAGTGGGGCTGGAGCAGGTTGCCTACGACGGCCATCCACTCGCTGACTCTGGAGATTCCCATGGGCGCAGACACCCTGGACAACTTTGAAGAACTGTACACCCCCGCCCTCGACGCCGCCGACGCGGTCGTCCTCATGCCACCCCTTCCAGATGTCGACCGAATCATCGTTCAGGCGTCGGCGGTCGAGCTACGTCAGGACGATCTGGAAGACCTGCGCAGAGCGCTTCCCGCGACCTTCGACGGACTGGAGGTGCAGGTGATCGCGTTGGACGAGAGCGACGACGGTGGCGACCGCGTCGATGTCATTCGGCCCGGGTGCAGCATCTCGAGCCGCTTGTCGACCAACGGGACCATCGCGGCCATCGTCAAGCACGAGGGTCAGCCAGCGCTGCTGAGCAACTGGCACATCCTCCGCCGGAGCCGGCTGAAGCGGCGCGGTCGATACGACATCTTCCAGCCAGGGAGGATCATCGGGACACGCGCCCTGCGCAACGTCGTCGCCCAGATCGTGCGGGTCGACCGTGGCATGGACTGCGGGCTGGCCTTGCTGAACAACAGCCGGCCGTATGAGACCAACACCCGCATCACCGGGTTCGAGCTCCGCGAGGTCCGCAATCCCAAGGAAGGCGACATCCTGGAGAAGGTGGGCGCCCGGACGGATGTCACCCGAGGGGTGGTGACCGAGGTCCGCGGGATTCATGTCAAGCTCGAGCCGCTGCCCGACAGCGCGACGGAGATCAGCAAGGGAGGCGATTCGGGCGCCCTCTGGTACTTCCCCGGCACCGGCGCGGGAGCAGTCCTCCACACCTACGGCGAGAAGAAGGGCGAGGACTACGCGTCAGGGCGCATGCTCTCGGCCGTGCAGGAAGCGCTCGGATTCGAGCTGTTCTGAGGCCCGGTCACGATCGCTGAAAACGCGTACCGTCCTCCCCGTAGTCCTCCCGGGTAGCGTACACTCCCGCCCCACCTTGGAGGACCGAAGTGTCGACCGGCGTTTCCGCGTTTGACCTGAATCAGCCCGACCTGTCTCACCTGTTGGCTCGCGTGGAGGCGGGCGCCATCCAGCTTCCCGACTTTCAGCGGGGATGGGTCTGGCGAGAGGAGGGCATCCGGTCGCTGCTGGCCAGCATCACCCTGTCGTACCCCATCGGCGCGCTGCTCATGCTCAAGACAGGCGGCTCTCCGGCCTTCTTCCCGCGCGCCATCGAGGGTGCGCCGGACACCCGCGCAGTCCCCGAGCTGCTGCTGCTGGACGGCCAGCAGCGGATCACGTCGCTCTACCAGTCCCTGCGCATGGGCCGGCCCGTCCGTACCACGGACGAGAAGGGCAAGGACATCGAGCGCTGGTTCTATCTGGACATCGGCAAGTGTATGGACCCCGACATCGACCGGGCCGAGGCCGTGCTGACCACGCCCGCGGACCGGGTGGTCCGCCGTGACTTCAACCGGGTGGTGGTGCTCGACCTGTCCAGCACCGAGAATCAGTACAAGGAGTGGGCGATCCCGCTGGAGGTGGCGTTCGACGCCCAGAAGACGCTGGAGTGGCAGGGTGGCCTGCTCGGCTTTCTGCAGAAGGAACTCGGGCCGGAGGGGGCCATGAGTCGGTTCATGGAGTTCCAGCAGTTTCAGCAGGCCGTGCTGATTCCGCTTCGTTCCTACCGGATCCCCTCCATCGAGCTCGCCCGGGGCACAGACCACTCGGCCGTCTGCCAGGTGTTCGAGAACGTGAACACCGGCGGCGTGAAGCTGACCGTGTTCGAGCTTCTGACGGCCATGTTCGCGGCGGAGGATGAGGGATTCCGACTTCGCGCCGACTGGTACGGGGACCAGACCTCCGGGCAGCCCAAGGCACGCGGTCGGGAGCACCGCCTGCACGCGAAGCCAGTCCTGCAGACCATCCGGGCCCGCGACTTCATGCAGGCAGTCACGCTGCTGTCCAGCTTCGAGGACATGCTCGAGGGGCGCGCGCGGACGTTCGGGTGCCACCGCAAGGACATGCTCAAGCTGAAGCTCGCGGGCTTTCATCGCACCGCCGATCGCATCGAGGAGGGCTTCAAGAAGGCCGCTCGCATGCTCGAGCGTCTGTGCATCTACGAAGCCCGGAACGTCCCCTACGCGACCCAGCTGGTCCCGCTCGCCGCCATCCTCGCGCGACTCGGACCCAAGGAGGAGAGCCAGGCAGTCCGGGAGAAGCTGGAGCAGTGGTACTGGTGCGGGGTGTTCGGCGAGCTCTACGGCAGCAGCACGGAGACCCGCTTCGCGAACGACCTCTCGGGTGTGCTCGCCTGGATCGACGGCTCGGAGGAACTCCCAACCACCGTGCGGGACAGCGGCTTCTCGCCGACGCGCCTGAAGACGCTTCGAACTCGGAACTCAGCGGCCTACAAGGGGATCGCGGCCCGCCTGCTGGCGCATGGCTGCCGCGACCTGGCCCGTGGAGACCGGGTGGCGGCGATGGTTCAGGACGGCGAGCCTACCGACATCCACCACCTGTTCCCGCAGCGCTGGTGCGCTGACAATGGCATCTCGAGCAGCGACTACAACGCCATCTACAACCGCACACCGCTGGCACGCCGCACCAACCAGCGCCTCTCGGGACACGCCCCCAGCGCATACCTGGTGCGCTTGGAGGGCGCGGACGTCACGACCGACCAGCTGGATGGCCACCTTCGCAGCCACTTGTCGTCGCCGGAGCTGATGCGGTCGGACAACTACGCCGAGTTCCGGGTCGATCGGTCGCGGCGCCTCCTCGACATCATCGAGCAGTCCACGGGCAAGCCGATCAGCGGCCGCGAGAGTGACGAGGTAGTCCGCGCGTTCGGCGGTCCCCTGCCCCGCATGCCAGCGGCCGTAGACGCGCCCACGCAGACCTTCTTCGGCCGCTACGCCGTGCTGGAGGAGTTCCACGGTGGCGGCATGTCCCGGGCATACCGTGTGCTGGACAAGCAGACCGGCGCACAGGTGTTCCTCAAGATGGCGCCCACCGGGGACACCCTCAACGCGAAGGCACTCCAGCGCGAGCAGGCCATCTACGAGAAGCTCGAGCGCGCGGGGGCCGAGGGCATGCTCCGGGTCATCGACGTTCACCTGGACAGCGAGCGCATGGCGCTGGTCACCGAGCTGGCCGACGGCGGCTCTCTCGAGGCCTACGTGCGCAACGAGGGTGGTTCGCTCCGCTACAGCGAGGCGAAGTCCATCGGGCTGATCGTGCTGAATGCCCTCGATAACCTGCACCAGCTCGACATCGTGCACCGCGACATCAAGCCAGGCAACATCTTCCGGGTGGGCGGCGAGTGGAAGCTCGGCGACTTCGGCCTGGCGAAGAACCTCGTACGACTGCAGACCCAGCGCACGTTGGGTGGAAACTGGACGCCAGGGTACGCCCCCGAGGAGCAGCTGATCGGCGTCGAAGCGGATCCTTCGATGGATGTCTACGCGTTGGGAAAGACCATCACCTACCTGCTCACCGGCCAGACCGACCCCGATCAGCTGCAGGAGCCCTGGCGCGCGTTGCTGAAGGCCTGCACGGAGAAGGACCCGGAGCAGCGGCCCACGCTGGCTGCAGTTCGCGAGCGCCTCGACGCGCTCCCGTGCTGAGGGGAAGGCATGCGTGTCGACGCCCTCGAGTTTCTCAACGTTGCAGACGGGCTGCCGTATGCGCCCACCAGGGCTTGGGTGATCCAGGATCCAGACGGTGGCCGTGGGCTCGGCGACTGGGTGCTCACTCTGGACGAGCCGGACGAGGGCGTGCCTGCGTACCCCGTACACCACGTCAAGCACTGGTTGCTGTTCGGCGACAACGACGACCTGTACTGGACCGTGTCCCAGAGTCGAGGGTTTACCGACGCGCGAAGGCTCAATCGCCGCGAAGTCGCCGAGATGTACCTTCGCGGCCTGGCCTCGGAGATTCATGGTGTCGAGGAACGACCGCTCTCGGTGCTCATCCCTTCCTTGGGAGAACAGCACGACGAGGCGCGTCAGCGCTACTTGGAAGTCATCGAGGCGGCCTTTCCCGACCAGAAGGTCCGCGTGCTCTCCGAGCCAGAGATGGTGGTCGAATACTTCCGACTCGTGCGCCGAAGCCTGGAGTTGGACCCGGAGCGAAACAACGTCATCCTGGTCGTGGACCTCGGGGCCTCCACTACCGATATCTCCGTGGTGTTCTCCAATCGTGGTGGTCGGGTGGTTGGAGGAGACACTACCCGCCGGCGCACCGGCCGCCTGCAGGCCATCCAGGGAGTGACCAGCGAGGTGGCCGGGCAGTGGGTGGACAAACGCCTCGCTGAAGACCTGGGCATCGAGGTTCCCGAAGAGCCCGCGCGCGCGTCGCTCATCCTGGCGGACATCGAGCGGGCGAAGGTTCGCGCGAGCCGCGGCGAGTACGCCACCCTGCGCAGCACGGAGCTGACCACCGAGATGATGAGCGAGCTGGCGTGGACAGTGGCGGACGCCCTGACCGACGCCCTCAACCAGATCCGAACGCAGGTCTGGTCCCGGGTCACGTCCTCGGACTACGCCGCCGAAAAATGGAGCGAGGTGCTCCAGTCCCGCGAGATCACCGACTCCAGTGACGCGCTCCGCCTGGTCGACCACGTGCTCCTCGCCGGAGGAACGAGTCGCCTCCCCGGCTTTCGCGACGCCCTCTCCGTTCTCTTCGATGATCGCGTCCGATTCCACGAGGTAGGGGACGCATTTCCAGTGGCCGCTGCCGTCGGCGCGATGGCTCACGTCCTACGGTCGAAGTACCGTCCACCCCGCCTTCGCACGACCGGCGAAGAGCCGGATCCGGACCTTCAGGTAGAAGATCTCGAGGGTGGGCTGGAGATGGAGATCTCCCTGGAATGGCACCCCAGGGGTGAGCGCGCACGCCACCTGCGCGTCCTCGACCGCGGCGACCCGCTCGCCTACGCGGGTGGGGTCAAGGAGGCCGTCGGTACGCTGGACCTCGAACGCGGCGACCGCTCCCGCGCGCGGTTCATCCCAGACACCGAGTCGTCTGGGCGACGCGGGCTGCAGCCCCAGCGGGTGACCGCTCGCAGTGACCAGCCCAGCGTGGGCATCCAGGTCGACCCCCACCGGAAGGTCCACCTGCTCTCCAAAGAGCTGAGCGGCGCCGAGGCCATCTTCTTGGACCTCAACCACTTCGATCAGCGCCAGGTGGCGGCACCCAGCGTGCACCAAGGAGCTGTGCCGGGCTCCTCCATCGCCTTCGACTTCGCCGAGGACGTTGTCATCGACTTTGGGATGTCCAAGTCGGTGATCGTGCAGAGCCATGTCGGGCTCCTGGATCCCCGCAGCCTGGACCGAGCTTGCGCCGGGAGTGCCGCCACGCGCGTCGCCCCCTCGACCGATCCGCCGCCGACTACGGCGACCAGCGCGATCGCCGCTTCGAGCGCTTCGCTGACGCCCGCACCACCCGAGCCCCCCTCCAAGCCCAGGCACCCCACGCCCGGTTCCGAGACGTCCACCCCGGTGCTGGCGAAGGTCCCCAAGGTCGCCGACGCGCTGCCCGCCAGTCCTGCACAGGGGGATCAGCCGGGCGACACTGCTCCTGAAGAGTCCGACGCACACCTGCTCGGCGAGTCCCCTTCCGAGCACGACGAACCGTCGGACGAGGAAGACGCGAGCACGCCGGACGATGCAAGCTCCGAGGCCGAGCCGGACCCGGAGGCGCCTCCCGGCGGTTCTGGTGACGTCTTCGGGCAATCCGTGCCCGAGCCGGACCCCGAGCAACGCGCACCGTTCAGCTGGTCGAACCGAATGGAGCCGGACGACTTCGGACATGCGCTACGAGACCTGCTGCAGGGCGCCGAGGAAGAGGTGGTTCACGGGACCGTGCTCGCGTTGATGGCGCTCTCGGTGCGTGAGTTCGTGCTCTTGGCCGGCCCCCCGGGCTGCGGAAAGTCCACCCTGGCTCGCTCCATTTCCGGCCTGTTGGGGCTCTCGACCGGAGGGGCGGGGCAGTTCGTCGAGATCCCTGTGCAAGCGCACTGGCGAGACGACAGCCACGTCCTCGGTGCGGAGGCCCTGCTGCCTGCAGATCGGGACGTCCTCGTGCTCTTCGACGAGTTCAACCTGACGCGTCCCGAGTACTACCTGAGCCGGTTGTTCCACCAGACTGCGGCAACGCGGGCGCCGGAGAGCCGCTGGCGTGCCTTCGGCACTCTCAACATCGACGACACCTCCCGCCCCCCCTCACCGAAGATCGTCGATCGCTGCCTGCTCTTGGAGCTCGACCAGGTGCGCTGGCGAACCACGCCGCAGCACCAGCTCGGGGAGCGGTCAGGCCTTCCCGGACTGGCCAGGATCGAGCTGCCCGAGACCCTTCCGTCCGACGAGCGAGTCGACACCCTCGTCGAGGCGATCGAGACGTCCGTGGAGCAGAACCACCTGCGCCAGGACCTGCTTCCATCCTGGCGAGTTCGCGAGGACATCCAGGCGATGCTAGGCCTGTGGGAGGCCGCAGCACTCCACGCCCTGCTCCCCAGGGACGTCCTGGTCGACCGACTGATTGCCAGCCGCATCCTGGTGAAGATCTCGGGCGCATACGAGCAGGTCAAGCCGCTGCTCGCGTCGATCTCCCCACTGATCGACCAGTGGCCCGCGCTGAAGCAGACCCAGCGCCGCATGGGCATCATGCAGAAGCAGCGCGTCATGGGCTTCGTGTCTCCTTGGCAGTGAGGATCGCCGCCGTCCGCACCCAGCAGGGAGCTGAGCCCTTGCCCCCTGGCGCAGGGATCTGGACGCTGCTGGACTCCTGGCCGCGGGTCCAGGTCCGCCTGGAAGGCGAAGCTCCCAACGGACCAATCCTCACTCACAAACACAAGAAGCTCCGCTTCGAGGAAGCGACGTCAACGGTCGGCCCCGGCTGGTTCGAGCTGGCGTTGGGAGAGTACCTGGCGGACAACCGCCGGACCGGACGCATGGTGCTGCGGTTCTCCGTTCCCAAGCTGACGCTGCACGTGTACATCGTGCCGCAGAAGCTGGTGACGGCCGACGACTTTCGGGCCATGTGCGCAGACATCGAACGGGCCCTCGACCGCGTGGTCGCCTGGCGGTCGAGCGACCCGTTCACGGGCGCGGAGTACGCGAGCGCCGGGCTGGCCGCGGGATCGCTACTGGCAGAGCGACTGGACGCCGTCGAATTCGAGCTTCGCCATGCCCGAGACCTGTTGCGGCGTCCCCTGGTGGACCTGGCGCTGGCCGAAGACCACGCGGCCGACCGGTCCGCCGAAGCCGGTTTCATGCCCGAGAATGCCATGGTCTCACACTGGGCCATCCGCCGCCGGGCCCACCTCTCCGAGTGGCTCCGCTCACTCGACGAGGAGTCCCGGACCTTGCTCTCGGACATGGCCGACCGCCCCACCGCGCGGGAAAAGGAGTTCAAACGCCATGCGGAACGCCTGTCACAGCTCCGCCAGCGGTTGGAGGGACTCTCCGGGCGCGTGTCCTCCGTCATCCGCCCACCCGACCTTCACACGTCGATCCCGGTCGGGCCGTTGTTGCAGCGTGACTATCGCTTGCGCACCCTCACCAGGGCCTTTGCGCCCGACGTCGTGCTGCGCCCTGACGAACACGCCAGCGACCTGAGCCGCTATCCACCGCTTCTGCTCAACGAGCTGTTCGAGGTCTGGGGGGCCGTGTGGATGCTGGGCCTCCTCAACAAGCTTGGATTCGCCGGCTCTCCGAGCATCCGCGGCAAGGAGCGAATCCGGGGGATCTGCTGGCGGCTCACCAGGGGTCCAGACGAGGTCATCTGGCTCCACTACGAGCCCAATCCCAAGCGCGTAGACGCCACCGCTGCGCCTCCTGCGCACCAGCGCGACACCCCAGCCGAGGTCTGGCAGGCGCAGCGCCTCGATCTCGATTCGGAGAGGCCGCTCTACGGGACCAGACCAGCTTGCTCGCCGGACTACGCGCTCCGGATCCGCAGCGGCGATCGCGACGTGCTGCTGGTGGGCGACGCCAGCCTGACCGACCCCGACTACCAGGATGGCAAGAAGATCAAGACAGTGGCCGACTACGTGCAGAGCATCCGCTGGTGGCACGAGGGGCGCAGCGTCCACTGCGAGCCGATGGGTGGGTTCCTGATCGTCCCGGGCACGGGACACCAATGGGCGGGTCTCAAGCCGCACCGGGACGCGATGGACGTGTCGCTGCTGCCGCTGACGCCCAGGGAGACAGCGGAAGCAGAGCGACGCTTCCTGCGAATGCTGGGCAGGTACGTGAGGCCGGTCGGCCCCCCTGGTGAGCAGGGCTGACCAGATGGCCCCCCTCCCCCCCGCCGCAAGATCCGCAGCAGATCCTCCGCCGACAGCCGCTTCACCGACTCGGTGCCCTCCAGGATCTGGCTCGCCAGCTCGCGCTTGGTGCGGTGCAGCTCGACGATCTGCTCCTCGACGGTGCCCTGGGCGATGAGCCGGTAGACGGTGACCGCGCGCTGCTGGCCGATGCGGTGGGCGCGGTCGGAGGCCTGGTCCTCGACCGCCGGGTTCCACCAGGGATCGAGGTGCAGCACGTACTCGGCGGCGGTCAGGTTCAGCCCGGTGCCGCCGGCCTTGAGGCTGATCAGGAAGAAGGGGACATCTCCGGCCTGGAACTGGCGTACAAGCTCCTCTCTGCGCGAGGCGGGCGTGCTGCCGTCCAGGTAGGCGTAGGCGATCCCCTCCCCGTCCAGGACGTCGCGGAGGAGCGTCAGGTGCTTCACGAACTGGGAGAAGACCAGGACCGCGTGGCCGCCGTCGTGCAGGTCCCGCGACAAGCGGCGGAAGGCGCGGGTCTTGGCGCTCTCGCCGCTGTAGCCGTCGAGCACCAGGGCGGGAGAGCAGGCCAGCTGGCGCAGGCGGGTGAGGTGGGCCAGGACCGCCATCGCGTTCGCCCCCTCGCCCAGAGCGTCCAGGGCCCGCTCCCGCTCCGCCTCGTAGAGCGCCGCCTCCGCCGAGCCCAGCTCGATGAGCAGGTCCTTGTCGGTGCGCGGGGGCAGATCGTCGAGCACGCTCGCCTTGGTGCGGCGCAGCAGGAAGGGCTGGACCAGCGCCTTGAGGCTGCGGCGGACGGTCGCGTCGCCGGCCTCGACGGGGCGGGCGAAGCGCTCTTGGAACTGGCGCTCGCTGCCCAGCAGGCCGGGCAGCACGACGGAGAGCTGGGCGTGGAGCTCGCCCAGGTGGTTCTCGATGGGGGTGCCGGTCAGGGCGAGGCGCAGCTGGCCCTGGATGCGCACTGCCGCCTGATGGCGCTGGGTCTGGGGGTTCTTGAGCGCCTGGGACTCGTCGAAGACGGCGACTGCCCACTCGATCCCGACGAGCTGATCGAGCCGGTGGACCAGCAGGGAGTAGGTGCAGACGATGACGTCCCCGGGCCCGAGGGTGTCGGGGTCGAGGCTGTCCAGCTCGCGCAGGCGCACCAGCCGCAGCCCGGGGGCGAAGCGCTCGGCCTCGCGGACCCAGTTGCCGACCACCGACGTCGGCGCGACCACCAGCGACGGGCCGTGCCGGCTCTGGCGCACCAGCATCGCCAGCGCGGTGATGGTCTTTCCAAGCCCCATGTCGTCGGCCAGGATGCCGCCCGCGCCCAGCTCCGCGAGTCCGACCAGCCAGCGGTAGGCGTCGAGCTGGTAGGGCCGCAGCTCGGCGCGCAGGCCCCTGGGGGGCTCCTCGGTACCACCGCCCCTGGCTGCCGCCTCCACCTTCGCCTTGACCCCGGCGGTGGCCTTGAAGCCCGGCTGGGTCAGCAGGTCCGCAAAGACGGACGTCGCCAGCGGGTGGACCCGGATGCGCTCCTCCTGGACCTCGCCGACCCGGGACAGCACGTCGAGCCCGGCGCGCAGGGTGTCCTCGAGCTCCAGGTAGCTGCCGTCATCGAGGGCGATGAACCGGGTGCTGCTCGCCATGATGCGCCGGGCCAGCTCGGCGAGATCCACGGCCAGGCCGTCGTCGGTGGTCAGGGTGCCGCTGGCCTCGAACCAGCCCCGCACCGCCCCGAGGCGCACCTTGCTCGACCCCCCGACCCGGCGGATCCGGACCTGCCCGCCCTCGGGCCACAGCACGGGGACCTCGCGCGCCCGCGCCTCGCCCAGCAGCTCCAGCGCCTCGTCGAGACCCAGGGGGACCACGTCGCTGGCGGCGACCCCCGCGAGGCCGGGGAGTTCGCGCAGGGACTTCAGGAAGGCCTTCTCCAACGCCAGGTCTCGCCGGAACCGCGTCCCCACGCCGTCGACCGCGCCCAGCACGATCGGCGAGCCCATGGCGGGCGGCAGGCGGGGGCCCTCGGGACCCGCGGGGAGCACGCCCAGCTCGACCTCGATGCCCGCGGAAGCCGGCCGGAGGAACAGGTGGACCCGGGCGTCAGCCTCCTCGATGGGCTGATCGGCGCCGACGGTGGGAAAGAGCGCGCTCGCGGACTCGACCAGCGCGTCGAGCTCCTCGGCGGCGGCGGGCGGAAAGACCATCCCAGAGCCGAGGATCTCCGCCACAGCGCGCTGCTTGTCGGTCAGGAGCGTCACCTGCCAGGTCCGACCGAGGCGCTCCACCGCCGAGCTCGACGCGGACAGGCGCACCGCACGCCCGCCCCCTCGGCCCGGCACGACCTCCAGCGCCGGTGCGCGCAGCTCGACGCGGACGGGCTCGAAGTGCTGGTCGAACACGGCCGGGTGTGACGCCAGGGCGCGCCAGGTGGGCTCGGTGCTCCAGGAGTAGCTGACCTCGGTGTAGCCGGCGTAGTTGCGACGCTGAACCTGCCGAAGCCCCTCCACCAGCGCCCGATCCGCGTCGGTCCAGGGCAGCGAGGCATCGTCCGCCTGATAGACGCGCTCCAACGCCACCTTGCGACCGGACGTCCATCGGCCGCTGCGCAGGAGCTGCAGACGGGGCTCGAGGTCAGGATGATCCCCGTAGACCGTAAGGATCCAAGCCAGGCGCGAGTCCGCAGCGGGCGGGCCAGCCTCGGTCGCCCCCTGCCCCAGCGCGCTGGCGAGCCGATCCAGGGCGTCTCGCCACGCCGGACGCACCTCCCGCAGGCGAGCCACCTGACCCTGGTCCCACGCGGCGATCTCGTCGGCCAGCAGGTCCAGCCCGACGTCGCGCAAGCTCTGCTCCCTGACCGAGAACCGGGCGTCCTCCCTGGGCTCTCCGCGCCACACCCTGACCAGGGCCTCGAACGCCGCGCCGACGGGATGGGTGACCGGCTCGGCCTGGTGGCTGGGGTCGACCAGGCAGCGCAGGTGGTCCCAGCCGCCGAGCAGGCGATCCGGGCGCACCGCTCCGAACGACTCCGCTCGGTCGATCAGGTTCAACGCCTGCTTCTCGAGCCCCTTCTTCCCGGACAGCAGGTAGGCGACCGGGAGGTACGCGCCGGCGGTGGTCTCGGGCACGA
>CALATR010000909.1 GCA_937891875.1 uncultured Pseudomonadota bacterium
ATCAAAACTCGAACCCGGAAGCAGAGCTCGGTCCGCCTCTTGGCTTCCCCTCTCCGTGGCCCTCGGTGCCTCCGTGCCTTCGTGGTGAGGGTGCGGATCGACGCGCGCAGATCACCCAGCCCCCATCGGGGCGGCGCTCACCCGAACGTGGACACGACGACGAGCGCGAGCTCAGAACGGGATGTCGTCGTCGTCCCACACGCGCGGCGGCGGCACTGGCGTCTGGTCCAGCCCGTGCCGCTTCCGCAGTGTCTCGTGCGCGAACCGCAGGCGGCTCTGCAGGATGTCGACCTCTTCCCGGGCCCGCTCGAGCCGCCCAAGTTCCCGGTAGTACGCCCGGACCTGGCGATCGATCTCCAGGTGCTGCCGCGCCGCCTCGCGCACACCTTCGTCCGGGTGCTCCAGCAGCCGCTCCACGAACGCGCGGTGCTTTCGCCGGATGATCCCGTCCGTGTTGGTGACCTGCTCCATGTCCCGGACTGCCTGTGCGACCACCCGCGCCTGCTTGCCCTGGCGCGCGCAGTCCTTGCACACGTTGTCGTGACGACCCCTGCCGCTGAACCGCTCGTTTGCGCGTCTGCGACCGCACATCCAGCAGAACCGTCCGCGCCGCTTCCCCACCGGGACCTCCCTCCGCCCCCACCCTACCCCGCTGTCCGCCCACCCCCGATGATCCCGCCAACAACAGCCTCGAATGCCCCATACACATGATCATGTGCATGGGATCTCCCGCCCCCTCCCGCTAGGTTCGAGCCTCGCCCCTCGGTTTTCCTCGCCCGGAGCTCTCATGCCTTCCCGTCGCCGCCGCGCGGCCCAGCAGCGCACGCCGCAGGCCCAGCGCCGAACGCCGGAGGCTCCCGGGCTCGGCGCGGCTGCCCAGGGGATGGGCCCGCCGGAGGTCGAGGAGACGGAGTTCGACGGGGGCCTCGGGGGCATGCTGGACGCGGTCGCGGCCCAGGCGTCCTCGGCCCCGCCGGACGGATCGGGTGGCGGGGACGAGCCGCCGCCGGGCGAGCCCCTCCCCCACCGCGCCAAGATGGAGGCGGCGCTGGGGGTGGACCTGTCGGACGTGAGGGTCATCCGGTCGAGCCAGCTCGGTGGGATCGGCGCGCGGGCTGCGGCGACAGCGGACGCGATCTTCCTCGGCGACGACGACTCCATCGAGGTCGTGGCCGAAGAGGTCGTGCACTACCTCCAGGCCCAGGGCAGCGGCGCGCTGTCCGGCGTGAGCAACCCGGACGATCCGGAGGAGGTCGAGGCGCGGGCGATCGCCGAGCAGATCGCGATGGGGCGGCCGGTGGACGCGATCACCCAGCGCAGCGGAAGTGCGGTGATGCGCAACGCCGACGGGCTGACCGCCTCCGAGCGCCGGCAGCTGCGCCAGCTGGCCCGGGATCACGCCGATGATCTGCACGACGAGCTCGACGACAGCTGGGTCGTCGACAGCAGTGTCCGCCGCGAGCTGGCCCAGTTCTGGACCGCCGTCCGGCGGATCAACAGCGCCGGGTGGTTCGTGGACCAGGCCCGCCAGATCCTGATCGACACCTATGCCGATCAGTGGGGGATCGGCCTCGTACGCCACATTCGCCAGGGCACCGACGGCGACGACCAGGCCGCGCTGGTCGAGCAGCTCCGGGTCCGCAACATCGCGCCCCCCGAGGACACCAGCAGCGACGAGGACAGCGACGCGGCAGACCAGGCCAGCACGCCCACCGCGGACACCGACACCGACACCGACTCCGACGCGGACAGCGGGGACGAGGCGCCCGGCGGCAGCCGACCCGCCCGCGGCGGCGACACGCCCCCAGCACCGCCGGCCCGCGACTTCTCCACCGACGAGCGCGCCCTGGTCGACCAGCTGACCGACCGCTGCGTCGCCACCATCCGCACCGAGCTGCGCGCCACGTTCTACTGCCAGGACAGCAACGTGCTCGCCGGCCTGCGCCAGTGGAACTCCGCCATCCTCGCCCTCATCGACCGCCGCTCCCCGGCCCCCTCGGAGTCCAACCGCGGTGCCCTGGTCCGCCGCGCCCAGGCCATCCTGCGCCACCGCTACGGTCGACTCACCACCCATCGCCTCGACCAGGACGTGCAGAACGGCATGGAGATGGACTCCGAGGACGAGGCCTTCCGCCTCATCGGCACGCCGAACGGTCCCTCGACCGACCCCGCCCCCGAGCCCGAGACCGACCGCATGCGCTGCTGGCCCCACTGCCAGACGCTCCAGCGCGAGATCCAGGGCATGCGGAACGCCATGATGCCGTCGGTCTACGTCGACGACATCGACAATGCCCACCAGGCCGCAGTCGACGCCTGCACCAGCGGGAGCAACGCCGAGAAGCGGGCGTTGGTGGCCGCGACCTACCGCGAGGTCGCCGGCGCCGATCTCGCGGCCCACCTCACCCTCGCCTGCAGCGACAAGCCCGACATCGCCCGGGATCTCAGCGGCCGCCTGGGCATCGCGATCGTCGTGCAGGGGGTGGACGCCGACGAGCTGCCCGAGCACGCCCAGCGGGTCGACGTCAGCGACACCGCGGTCGGCTACGGCGCCATCCTGCAGGAGCTCAACCAGGAGTTCCGCGAGTCCTGGACCGACGAGACCGACGTGCACCGCCTGTGCACGCGCCTGAACCGCTGGGCCGCCGACGCCGCGGGCGAGCGGGACGCCGCCAACCTGCGCCGCTGGACCGAGGCCCGGGACGAGCAGCTGCGCCAGGCGGTCGAGGCGTACGGGCGCCAGTTTGGCACGGGCCTGGGCAACGAGATCCGCAGCCACGTGTGGGGGGCGTCCCAGCGCGCGTGCCTCGACCTCATCGGCGACCGCGGCGCGGTGAGCGACCAGGTCGCGGCAGCCACCGTCGACCCCAGCGAGGAGGGCGCCGACGAGCTGCTCGCCGCGACCGACGAGCTGACCCGCGCCCTGACCCCCATCGCCATCAACCTCCGCGACGAGCTCACCGACATGATCGCCAACGGCGGTCCGGTCCGCGAGGAGTGCCACAACTTCCACGAGGTCTGGGACGAGAAGAAGGACGATCCGCGCTTCGGCGACCGCATGCAGTCCAAGGGCTTCGCCCGCAACATCCTCTTCCAGCTCTACACCGACCGCGGCGGCAACCTCGTCAACGACATCAACGACCGCCTGTGGGACCACGCGGACAAGGACGCCGCCTTCCGCAGCCTCGGCCTCGGCTACACAGCACTGGCGGTCAGCCTCGAGGAGGAGGGTGACGCGGCGACCGCA
Organism: uncultured Pseudomonadota bacterium; assembly: GCA_937891875.1. Taxonomy (GTDB): domain Bacteria; phylum Myxococcota_A; class UBA796; order UBA796; genus REDI01. The sequence continues at coordinate 3,245 of CALATR010000909.1, forward strand.
GACGTGGGCTCGATGGACAGCGGCCAGCGCCTGCAGCAGATCCTGCACCGCCACGTCATCGCGATCTTCCAGCGGGTGCGGGACGAGGTGCACCCCGGCTCCGACGAGGACCGCTCCAGCCACTTCACCCGCTTCGCCAACCGGCTCGAGGAGCTGTGGGACGAGGCCGTCCGCGCCGCCAACACCCACGGTCAGCGGGGCGCGGCCGGTCGCCAGGCCGTCCTCGACGCGTACGAGACCGAGCACGGCGTCCGCCTGCCCGTCCACCTGGGCATGTGCTGCCGAACCAGCCGCGAGGCGGAGCGCCTGACCGAGCGCATCGACTCGACGGTGACCGCGACCGGGGGACGGGGCTCCGAGGCCGAGGCGAACACCCAGGGCGAGCTGGACGACAGCATCGAGATCGGCGAGGGCACCCGCGAGCGCTTCGACGACGAGGGCGAGCTGCAGGCCTTCAGCCGCGAGGACGCCTATCGCCTCGCCCGCGAGCTCCACCAGGCGGGCGAGCGGCGGGACCGGGCCGACGCCACGCGCATCCTCGGGCACGACCGCCCGGCGCCCGAGCGCGAGGCGATCATCGCGATGTTCGACGCCACCTACCCGGTCAGCCTGCGCTTCTTCCTGCGCCAGCAGTTTGGCGCGGAGGGCGCGGACATCCTGCTGCTCGAGGGCGCCGTCGAGCAAGGCGGGCTCACGCCCCAGCAGGAGATCCGCCACATGGTGGAGGCGCGGGACGAGTCGATCTACCGGACCGTCATGCGCATGTCCGAGGAGGAACGCCGGCAGATCCTCAACGACGCCAGCCTGATGTCCGACATCCGCGATGCCTACGGCGACGACGGCTACGAGCGGATCCGCAACACCCTGACCGGCCACCTCGGCTTCGACGACATGATGCGCACCCGGAACGAGGAGACGTTCTGGACCATGGGCACCGACGAGGAGGGCTTCCAGCAGGACGTGCGCGAGTACGTGATCATGCGTCGCCGCGAGCTGATGCCCGACATCCTCGCCGACGGCCGCGCGCAGGGCAAGCACGGCGCCGAGCTGCAGACCTGGGCCAGCGCCGAGCTGCGCCGCCGCCTCGAGCCCGAGCTGATCCGCCGCTCCGCCGACGCCGACACGATCGACACCGTGTTCGGCGAGCTGTCGGCCACCGAGTTCAGCGACGCGATGATGCGGGCCGACACGACGTCTGGAGAGCTGTCGAGCATGCAGGAGGCGCTGTCCGATCCCACTGCCGACGACATCCTCACCCACCTGCGCGCCTGCACCGACGCGGAGAAGCGTCAGCTGCGGGCCAACCAGGACTTCCTCGATCAGCTCCGCGAGAACAGCGAGAGCACGATCCGTCAGGCCATGGCGATCCTCCGCGGCGAGGACGGCCTGGCCAGCGTCGAGGAGGGGCTCGACAGCTGGGTCGACACCGACGAGACCCAGATCTTCCGCGGGCTCACCGAGGGCGACGCGGGTCAGATGCAGGACATCGCCGGCAACGCCTCGCTCCAGCAGCGGATCCGCGATGATCTCGACGGCTCCGAGTCCGACACCCTGGCCAACCAGCCGATGTCCGAGCGCGCCCTGTTCGACTCGATGATGGACGAGTACGACGAGCTCGACGACGTCGACGCGTCCGACGTAGACGCCCGGCGCGCCCGCAAGCGCCGCGAGCTGCACCTGCGCCACAAGTACCGGGTGCTCGGGGGCATGCAGGACGAGGAGGACGACCTGCTCCAGGCCGCCCAGGAGGCCTACAACGAACAGGGTGCCTTCACCCCCGACCCCGACGCCACCCCGCCCGCGCCGGAGAACCTGTGGGACGTCCGCGGTGAGCACGCGTCCCAGGCCGCGCTCGACCGTGCCGCCGTCAAGAACGAGGTCCAAGGCCCACTCCACGCAGTGAAGGGCCAGCCCCGCAGCAGCGACGGGCGTCCGAACATCACCAAGATCGTCGAGGACGGCATCCTGGGTCGGGCCGACCCCGCGCGGGAGCGGCTCGGTCGGGCGCTCGAGTACCAGACCGACGAGGAGGGCGTACAGAACAGCCTCGACAGCGTCAGCAACCGCACCCTTGCCCACCACTGGTCGAACATCCGCCGCACCGGGCGCAACGGCGGCACGTTCGCGTCGGTGGTCAAGCCGTGGCTCGATCACAATCCGCCCAAGCCGGACGAGGGTCGGATCTGGAACCGGCTGGTCGACTTCCGCCTCGGCATCGCCGATGACGTCGACGAGCGGCTGCGGGACGACTTCATGGTGGGCGACTCGGAGCTCGACACCTGGCGGGCGACCCTGCAGCGGCGGATCCTCGCCCTGCCCTGGGAGGACGTGAAGTCCGCGCTGGAGGCCGAGGACTGCAGCGGCCTCACCGATGCCGACGAGGAGATCCTGATCGGCGCGGACCGCCAGGCGCGCAGCCGGGTCAGCCACTCCGCCGACCGGTTCGAGCAGGCCCGCGGGCAGGGCAGCGCCATCGACGGGGCGACCGGCACCGACGACGCCGTCGACCGGGCCGCCTTGCAGCTCAACTCGGAGTTCGAGGGTGCGGTCGAGGGCGACGGGGTGCTCTCCGACGCCGAGATCGAGCGGATCCGGGCCCGGGAGGGCGACCTCGCCGAGGCGATGCGCGAGTACCGCGAGGCCAAGCAGGAAGCCGCTCAGTACGCCACGTATGTCGCAGCGGCGGTCATCGCGGCGGTGGGCACGGTGGTCTCCGGCCCCGGAGGTCCGAGCCTGGCCGCGACGCTGGTCACCGCCGTCACCCAGGCCGCGGTCACGACGGCGCTCGACGAGGCGATCCAGGGCAACGACTTCGACGCGGTCGAGACCGGCCTGCGCCGGGCGGCGACCGAGTGCCTCACCGCCGGCCTCACCCACGGCATGAACAGCCTGGGCTCCGCCGCCCTGCGCCGCTTCGAGGGCCTCGGCGACCTGGTGGCCCGCGCGAACTCGTGGCGTCAGGGCCTGGCCGCCGCCTCCCGCACGTCCGAGAGCGCGCTCATGACCCACGCCGCCGTGAGCGCCGCCATCCAGGCCGCCGGCACCATCCCCAGCAACGCGACCGAGGCCGTCGTCTCCATGCTCGACGACCTGTTCACCGACGGCTGGGATCGCGCGGTCGAGAACGCCAGCCTCTCCGACACCGTGACCGACTGGTCCGTCGCCATGCTGCGCACCTTCGTGCAGGGCGCGGTCACCACCTACACCAACGAGCAGATCCGCAGGATCTTCGAGCCCCACCTCGGGGACCTCCCAGACGACGCCACCGCCGGGGACCGGGCTCGGCGGGAGGGCACCCTGGTCGCCCGCGACGCGGCGAACGAGGGCTCGGCGACGCTCGGCCGGACCGCGGGCGGGGTCGCAGAGGACGTGGCCCGCGGTCGCGACGTCCGCGCGCTCGACACCGACAGCTACGACTCCGACATGGTGACCGACTTCGCCGGCCGCACCCTGCGTCGCACCGCCAACCGCCACGCCGAGAACGAGCGCGACCGGGCCAACGCCGCCGAGGCCGACCGCCTGATGCAGCGTCCGGACATCGCCCGCGGCGTGCGGGGCGTGCGCAGCGGCGACTCCCCGCTCACCGACGCCCAGGTGCGCGCCATCTACCGGGCGCGGATCCTCTCCCAGGGCGCCCCCGCCGAGGGCGAGGTGGACGACGACATCAGCGAGTTCCGCCGCGGTCCCCTGCGCCGCATCGAGGCCGGCATCCAGCACGAGCTCTCCGAGCACCCCGACATCAGCGACGCCGACCGCACCGCGTTCATCACCTGGGTGGTCGGCTCGGGCGGCGGCGCGGAGGGACGGGCACACCGGCGGGCCGGCTACGACACC
>CALATR010000910.1 GCA_937891875.1 uncultured Pseudomonadota bacterium
CTGGACGATGTCGGAAGCGCTGAAGCGGGCGATCGGGAGCGCGGGCGCGGACCCCGAGGCCCCGCTGGGGTCGTCCGCGGAGCGGGTGCTCGAGTCGCCGATCGCCCGGGCGCGGCAGATGCGGTCGCGGCTGCCCGATGACTTCGCGGATGCCGTGGATGCGCTCGCGGCCGATCTGGCGGCGCGGCTCCCGGTGGAGCAGGCGGCCAAGGCGGTGCTGTTCTTCCGGCCGGCCATCCTGGACGTCTTCCTGCACCACCACGGCCCCGTGTACCTGCGCGAGGTGCTCGACGAGCTCGGGCGTTGGAACTGGCACGTCAGCACGTACCGCACTCCGATGTTCCAGCCTGCAGCCCCCGATGACCGGGTGCACTCCGGGTGGGTGCTGCTCGCGAGTGCGGTGCAGGACGACGCCGCGGCCCGGCGGGAGGTCCTGGCGAAACCCCTGCCGGGACCCATCGCCGAGTTCGTGCGCGCGCTGATCGTCGGAGATGCGGACGGCATCCGCCAGCACGTCGACAGCGTGTCGCTCTACGACTGGCCCATGGCGTACCTCGCACGCCTGCCGCTCGAGGCGGCGGTGGTCCATGCTCGCCGCATCAGCGTGGGCTCCCGTCAGCGGGTCGACCTGGGGTCCGTGCTGTGCTTGTACCAGGCCTTCGGCGAGGGTGCCCTGGACCTGATGCGGGCGTGCTGGGATCACGCCGGCTGGCCCCATGACCTGCCCGCTGCCCTGAAGCTCGACGGTACCCCCCAGGCCGCAGCCCTGCTCTTCCACATCGCCAGCACGGCCAATCCCGAGTACCACCTCAAGGACCTGACGGCGCCGGCGATGGACTGGCTCGCCGCGCACGCAGAATCCGCTCGCTACCTGCTCTACGACGAGCCCACGGACCCGCTGCTCCGCGGTCTCGCCGCCCGGATCGCCACCCAGCACCCGGACCGCGCGTACGCCTGGATGCCCTGGCTGCGCGGATCGGACCTGGATCCCCGTCCCGGAGAAGACGGCGATCTCCCGGACTTTCTCGCCGATCCGCCCTGGCGCAGGCGTCCGGTCCCCCGCAATGACGTGAAGGCCAAGGTCGACCTCGCGGTGCCGGAGATGGCGGTCACGGTGCACTGGGACAGCGAGCGGGAGCGGGACGATGCACGTCAGGGCAGCTGGGGCGCGTACGCCAACGGCAACCCCGACGTCGTGCTTCGGGAGCTGAAGCGGGATCCGTACGTGGACCCGAGCGTGGCCCTCGCCTGGTGCGGCGTGGACGCAGTGCCCTACCTCGACCCGATGAACTCCCCGTACTTCGCCGA
>CALATR010000911.1 GCA_937891875.1 uncultured Pseudomonadota bacterium
GCCCCGCCAGTGACCGCCCCCACGCTGCGCCTCGCCTCCAACAGCGATAGAGCCCCCGCTCCGTGAGGCGCGCTTGACCGACATCGATCCCCTGACCCTGCTCCAACCTGCCGCCACCCGCGTGCGGGACCCCGTCTCCGGCAAGTCCCTGTGGCTCGCCGGCATGATCCGCGAGGGGCGGGTCGAGGGAGAGGTGTTGACGTTCGAGCTGTGGTTCACGCCCCAGCACGGGCGCATGGACCGCAAGGGGCTCGAGCAGTCCATGGTCGCGAACATCCGGGCCGGCGGCTTCGCGGGAGAGGTCCAGGTCATCGCGCGCATGGAGTCCGCCGACAAGGAGGAGCGTCCGCCCCCCAAGGCCACGCCCAAGGGCGCGGTCTCCGGCATGGACAGCCCCGGTGCGGTCGCCCCCCACGGCGGTCCCATCGTCAAGAAGCACCTCGACGGCGTGAAGCACATCGTCGCGGTCGCGTCGGGCAAGGGCGGCGTCGGCAAGTCCACCGTGGCGACCAACCTCGCCGTCGGCCTGCGCCAGCTGGGCCTGTCCATCGGCCTGATGGACGCCGATCTCTACGGCCCCAGCCTGCCCACCATGCTCGGCGCCACCTCCCGGCCCCTCGCCGACGCCGATCGCAAGATCGTGCCGGTCCAGGCATACGGCATCCGCACCCTGTCCATCGGTCAGCTGGTTCCGCCGGAAGAAGCCGTCATCTGGCGCGGTCCGATGATCATGGGCGCCCTGCGTCAGTTCCTCCAGGACACCCGCTGGGGCGACCTCGACGTGCTGGTCATCGACCTGCCTCCGGGCACCGGCGACGCCCAGCTCTCCCTCATCCAGTCGGTCGAGATCACCGGCGCGGTCATCGTCACGACCCCCCAGCAGGTCGCCCTCGACGACGCCATCCGCGGCATCTCCATGTTCCGCAAGCTCGAGGTCCCCGTCCTGGGCGTGGTCGAGAACATGGCCTGGTACGAGCTCCCCGACGGCACCCGGGACTACGTCTTCGGTGAGGGTGGCGGCGTGCGGATCGCCAACGAGAACGACGCCCCCCTCCTGGGTCAGGTCCCCCTGCAGACCGCCCTGCGCGACTCCGCCGATCGCGGCCAGCCCGCCGTCCTCCGCGACGAGCCCATGGGCCACCGCTTCATGGACATCGCCAGGCAGGTGGCCGAGCAACTGGGGCTGCGCTGATGCTGCCCACGCCCGTCGACGGACTCGAGATGCCCCGCACCGGGCCGCTCATCGACCGCTTCGGCCGGCAGCACACCTACGTGCGCGTCAGCGTCACCGATCGCTGCAACTACCGCTGCGTCTACTGCATGCCCGCAGAGGGCATGGACTGGATGCCCAAGGAGTCCCTCCTCACCTATGAGGAGGTCGGCCGGATCGTGGGCGTGCTCGCGCGGATGGGCGTGCACCGGGTCCGCCTGACCGGCGGCGAGCCCACGGTGCGCCGCGACATCGACGAGCTGGTCGCCCGCCTGGGCGCCATCGACGGCATCCGCGATCTGTCGATGACGACCAACGGCCACCTGTTCGCCAAGCGCGCCCAGACCCTCGCCGATGCCGGCCTGCGCCGGATCAACGTCTCCATCGACACCCTCGACCCCGAGCAGTTCAAGGCGCTCACCCGGGGCGGCGATCTGGCTCGGGTGCTCGACGCCATCGACGCGGCCCGCGCCGCCGGCCTGACGCCGGTCAAGCTCAACGCGGTCATGGTCCGCGGCGAGAACGATGAGCAGATGTTCCGGCTGGTCGAGCACTTTGCGCCGTTTGCGGCCGACACCCAGGTCCGCTTCATCGAGGCCATGCCCTTCACCGGCGGCATCGATCGGCGCACCCACCTGTCCGCCGGCGAGATGCGCACCCGCCTGGCGGAGCGCTTCACCCTGGAGCCGGTCGAGCGCGCGGTCGGTGGAGGCCCGGCGACCACGTACCGGATCGCCGAGAACGGCCTCGTGGTCGGCTTCATCTCGCCGATCACCGAGCACTTCTGCCACACCTGCAACCGCCTGCGCCTGATGGCCGACGGCCACCTGCGCACCTGCCTCTCCCGGGAGCCCAACCCGAGCCTGCGCGACGTGCTCCGCGGCGGCGCCGACGACGACCTGCTCGAGTACGCCATCCGCAACCAGGTGTGGGGCAAGGTGCCTGGCCACGAGGCCCACCTCGAGTCGGACTGGAAGGCCTTCGAGGGCGTCATGACCCGGATCGGCGGCTAGCCGGTGCCCCTGGTCGACAGCCCGTTCCGCCCCGCCTGGTGGCTGCCCGGACCCCACGCCCAGACCCTGTGGGCTGCCCTCGCTCGCCGCGCCCCCCGGCCGCCCCTGCGCTGGGAGGAGCTGGAGCTGCCCGACGGCGACTTCCTCGAGCTCGCCCACGTCGATCGCCCGGTCCCCGACGACGCCCCGACCGCCCTGGTGCTCCACGGCCTCGCCGGCTCGGTCCACAGCCCCCACGTGGCCGGCGTCATCGACGCGCTGTCCCACCGCGGCTGGCGCACGGTGGCGTTCCACTTCCGGGGCTGCGGACGCAAGCCCAACCGCTCGGTGATCGGCTACCACAGCGGAAAGACGGACGATCCCCGCTTCGTCCTGCAGACCCTGCGCGAGCGCCACGGCGGTCCGCTCGCCCTGGTCGGCTTCTCGCTCGGCGCCAACGTGACCCTCAAGCTCCTCGGCGAGGATGGCGCTGACAGCGTGGTCGACGTCGCGGCCGCGGTGAGCCCGCCCCTGCAGCTCGACCGCTGCGCCGATCGCATGGAGCGCGGCCTGTCGCAGTTCTACCAGCGTGCCCTGCTCCGCGACCTCGGCACCTACGTGCGCGACAAGGCCCAGGCCGGCGTCGACCTCGACCCTGCGGTGCTCGACCGGATCCACACCTTTCGCGACTTCGACGACCTCGTCACCGCGCCCGCCCACGGCTTTGTCGACAGCGCCGACTACTACGCCCGCGCCTCCTGCCGGCCCTTCCTCGCCGACATCGCCGTGCCCACCCTGGTCATCCACGCCCACGACGATCCCTTCTTCACCCGGGACGTGGTGCCTGGTGCGGGAGAAGTCCCGGAGAACGTCCGCTTCGAGCTGGCGCCGTCCGGCGGCCACGTGGGCTTCGTCGAGGGCAGCGTGCCCCTGCGCGGCCACTACCACGCCGACCAGCGCATCCCCGACTTCCTGGAAGAGGCGCTGGCGCGGCGGTGATCAACGGGCGCTCCGCTGCGGCCCCGCGCGCGAGGGGTGCGGATGAGACCAGTCATCTACCGCACCCCTCGGATCCGGTTCCCGGTTCGCGCCGCCCACCTGACGTGCTATGCGCCGCGGCCATGATGTTCCTGGTCCTCTCACTGCTCTCCCCCGCCCAGGCCGCCGACGTCGTCGACGATGATGTCGCCGTGACCGAGGCCGATCGCACCGGCGTGCCCCGACCCTTCGTCGGGTCCTACGGCCGGGTGCAGGCCTCGACGGATCTGCAGGGCGGGCGGGGCGGAGGCGCCCAGGTGACACGCTGGGGTCCTCGCCTGCACAAGGGGCCCTACCTGGAGCTGGACGTCGGCTGGGACGTGGACCTCGAGGACGGCACCGAAGTCACGATCCTGGTGACCCCGGGCGTGTCCGGCGACGTGTTCCACTACGACGGCACCTTCGCCGATGATCTGGCCCTGCGGAACCTCTACGCCGAGTTCCGCCACATCGGGGGCTCGCCGTTCTCCGCCTGGGCCGGCAGCCGCATGTACCGGGGGGACGACATCTACCTCCTCGACATGTGGCCCATGGACAACCTCAACACCTACGGCGGCGGCGCCATGGTGGACCTGGGCGAGCAGACCCGGGTCGCGGCGCACGTGGGCGTCAACCGGCTGACCCGCGGCGACTGGCAGGTGCAGGAGGCGCTGGTTGCCGATCCGGGCAGCATCGACGGCGAGACCGTGCTCGTGCTCGATCGCCAGCGCACCATCGGCACCCTCAAGGCCGAGCACCGCATCGCGCTGGGCAAGCTCACCCTGCGGCTCAAGGCGTACGGCGAGGTGCACGTCCTGCCCTCCGGCGAGCGCCTGGTCGATGAGGGGATCGGCGCCGTGATCCCCCAGGATCTTCCTGCCGATCAGGGCTTCCTGGCCGGCGCGCAGGTCAGCCTGTGGGGCTGGGGCGAGCAGTCGTTCGCCCACCTGTGGGTCCGCCACGCCACCGGCCTCGCCGCGGTCGGCGAGCTGACCGTGCCCCAGTCCGGCTTCGACAGGAGCCTGCGGGTGAAGTCCTCCCGCTCGACGGTGGTGGCGACGACGGGCAACTCCGAGCACGGCCGGTTCGGGGTGCAGTGGGCGGGCACCGTGCTCGCCTATGCGGACGCGGACGGCCAGCGGGTCGACTTCGACGACCGGGTCGAGGTGGTCGGCGTGCTCCGGCCGAACCTGTGGATCGGCAAGCACGGCGCGCTCTCGGTCGAGCTGTCCCAGCAGGTCGCGCGACCGAACGGCCTGAACCCGCGCACGAACAGCTTCGACGTGGCGGGGATCACCCAGATCTCGGTGCTGCCTGCGCTCCAGGTCGCCCCGGGTGCGTACAGCCGCCCCCGGGTCCAGCTGGTCTACAGCTACACCCGCCTCGACGCGGGGGCGCGCGCCTGGTTCAACCCGGCGGACGTGCGCTATGCCGAGGGCACCCGGCACTACGTCGGCCTCGGCGCCGAGTGGTGGATCGACAGCCGCCGGGTGGTGGTCCCCGAGTAGGGCGTCGGCTACGGAGTCCGGGACTCTGGAGGACCCATGCTCAAGCGCGCGATCGTGGTCGGTGCCAGCAGCGGCATCGGCGCGGCGCTCACCCGCCGGCTCGCCGTGGAGGGCTACCACGTGGCCGCCGTGGCGCGCAGCGAGGACAAGCTCGCCCGGATCTGCGAGGAGGCCGACCGTGCCGTGGGCGAGCCGCGGGTCTTTCCGGTCGTGCACGACGTCACCGACACGGACAGCGTCGAGACCGCGTACCAGGAGGCGGTCGACCGCCTGGACGGGCTCGACCTCATCGTCTACTGCGCCGGCGTCATGCCCGAGGTGGGGCCGGACGAGTTCGACATCGCGCTCGACAAGCCGATCATCGACGTGAACGTCACCGGGGCGATGGCCTGGCTCAACCTCGCGTCCGAGCGCTTCCGCATCCAGCAGGACGGCGTGATCGTGGGCGTGGGCTCGGTCGCCGGAGACCGGGGTCGTCGCGGAAACCCGGCGTACTGCGCCTCGAAGGCCGCGCTGCACACCTACCTCGAGGCGCTGCGCAACCGCCTGTCCCAGCATGGTGTGCGCGTCGTCACCATCAAGCCCGGCCCGGTCGACACCCCGATGACCGCCGGCCGCGACAAGCTCCCCCTCCTCATCGACGCCGACCGCGCCGCCTCCGGCATCCTCTCCGCAGTCCGCGGGGGCCCGGAGACCCGCTACGTGCCGGGCACGTGGTGGCCGATCATGACGGCGGTGCGGATGGTGCCGAGCGTGGTGTTCCGGCGGCTGAACTTCTGAGGGGTGGAGCCTCTCGCGGGGTGGCTGCGAGCGGGGGAGTGGCGAGCTTCCAGCGTCTCGCGGGGAGTCGCGTTGCTGCGAGCGGGGGAGTGGAGGGGCTCCAGCGTCTCGCGGGGAGTCGGGTTGCTGCGAGCGGGGGAGTGGAGGC
>CALATR010000912.1 GCA_937891875.1 uncultured Pseudomonadota bacterium
CCGCAGGCCGGATCGATGAGCACCGGTCGGCCGAGATCGTCGACCATCCAGTTTCCGCCCCACAGATCGCCGTGCAGCCGGCTGGGTGCTTCCGGCGCGACCCGGTCCTCGAGGCTGGCGGCGAGGGCGTCCAGGCGGCGGGTCAGGTCTGGACCCAGCTGGGCCCGGGCAGCGCGGATCTGGGGGAACACCCTTCGCTCCCGGTAGAACGCCGCCCACGTCCCGGCGGTCACCGGCGCGTTGTCCTGGGGCAGGCGGCCGATGAAGCTGTCCGGGTGGATGCGCGCGCTGTAGTCGGGGATCCCGAGGCTTGCGTGCAGCTCGGCCAGACCCCGCCCGAGGGCCTCGTCGGTGGACGCACCTCCGGACCCGGCGCTCACCCAGGTCATGGCGATCCAGGTGGGTCCGTGGTCGATCACGTGGGGCACGTGCAGGACGCCCTGGTCGAGCCAGTCCAGCCCGGCGGCCTCGGCGGCGAAGAAGCCGGTCGGGGCGTCGGGCAGGGCCTTGCAGAACACCGGGGCGTCGCCGACCCACAGCTTGAACGCGTGGCTGATGTCGCCGCCGCCGACCCGCCTGTCGACCACCGCGCGCCGTCCGCCGCGAGACAGCCGGTCCAGCGCTTCGTCCGGAGGCGCCCTCACCGCCCGACCTCGTCCGCCGCCTCCTCCACCTTGTTTGGCGGCACGACCTCGGCAAACGGGATGGTCGGTCCCGAGAATGCAGGAAGATCCTTGCCCTTGCTGCCGCTGCGCTTGCGGGAGATCGCGACGATCACGTTGCCGGGCCCGTACCGATCGAGCAGCTCCAGCTTCTGCTCCAGCGCCTCGCGCCGCCAGAAGCCGACCAGCTCCAGGTGGGCCACCCGTCCGTCCTCGTGGCGCAGGGTGTAGTCGGGGATCAGCACCCCCTTGCCACCGAGCTCGATCGGCTCGCTGCCGGGCTCGCAGGTCCACGGGCTGTCGCGGACCTCCCAGCGCTCCTCGAACATCTCCTGCTCGCGGGTGCGGTAGGCGCCGCGGTCGGCGTAGTGCCCCACGAGGCCGTCCTCGTGGGTGAGGGTCAGGGTCTTTCGGTGCTTGGCCTTGGTCCACAAGACGGTCGCCTGGAGCTCCCATGGGCACTCCTGGAGCAGGACCGCGGGGAAGAACGTCGCCAGCTCCATGCCGTACCGGGTCGACTGCTTGAAGAGCGACGCGGGGCCGTCGAGGGTGATCTCGAGCCAGGGACCGTCGCGGCGGGCGAGGTGCATCAGCTGGTGGAACTTCACGTAGCGGAAGAGCTGGCGCAGGCGGGGCACGCTCGCGTCCTTCAGGCGCAGGCGGACCTCGGTGGCGCGCAGGAGCAGGGCCTGGACCTGGGCGACGTTGTAGCGGTGCAGCAGCCAGTCGGGGTCGGGGACCTCGCAGGCGACGAGGCGCTCCTCCTGGCGCAGATCGGCGTACAGCGCGTCGCGCACGTCCTCGGGCGGGCAGTCCAGCTCGGCGGCGACCGCCTTGAACACGTCGTCGGCGACGGCGCGGCCCAGCAGCCCCTTCTCCAGCGCGAGGGGCCCCATCTCCCGGGCGGCGCGAAAGACCCGCGCTCGGAGCTCGACCGGTGGAAGGGGGCTTCGGATCTCGAACGTCGAGCGATCGGCCATGACCTTGGCCAGGCCCTTGGCGATCTTGGGGCCGCGCTGGTCGAAGGTCCAGGCGTCCAGCACCTCATCGAGCTCGCCGCGGGAGAAGCCCTGATCCAGCGCACGCTCGAAGATGACCAGCAGGTCGGCGGCGGCGGTGCGCAGCTCGGCGCGGTCGGGGTCGACGAGGGAGGGGTCGAGGGTCTTGCCCTTGACCCGGGCGCGGATGAGGTCGGACGTCAGCATCGGGGAGCGCGTAACGCCTGGGCGGTGGGCCGGCGGGGTGGGTGAAGTGACCCGGCCGCGACCTGGCACACAGCTGCCCGCAGCCTGCCGCGACGGCTCGGTAAGCGCGCCACTCCAGCCCCGTGCTCCGTGGGGTGTGAGGACCCCATGAGCGACGCTCCCGCAGCTCCCGCCCAGGCACCCTGGCACCGCTACCTGGCGCTCGTCGTCCTGGCCTACCTCTTCTTCCTCGCCATCGAGCTCCTGGGCTCGGGCATGAAGCTGTCGTTCGCGGACATGCTCCGCGACTTCCTCGCCGCCCACACCGCCGACTTCACCGAGCTGCGCAGCTTCGTCATCGGCGTCGTCGGCACGGCCTTCGTGCAGTCCAGCTCGACGGTGACCTCGATGTCGGTGGTGCTCGCCCAGGAGGGCGTCATGCCCCTGGTCATCGCGGCGGGCATCGTGCACGGCGCCAACCTGGGCACGTCGGTCACCTCCAGCATCGTGGCCTTCGCCACCAGCGTGCCGAAGTCGACGGGAAACCTGCTGAAGGACGGCTGGAACCTCCTCTTCCAGCCACGGGGTCCCGCCTTCGAGCGCGCGGTCGGCGCGGCCGTGGTGCACGACTTCTTCAACATCATCATGGTCACGGCGATCCTGCTCTTCCTGGAGCTGCCCTTCGGCTGGATCCTCGCGAGCTCCGAGGCCACCGCGAGCTGGCTCGAGAGCCGGATCGTCTCGTCCGATTGGATGCTCGACGTGCTCGCGATCGTGTCGCCAGGCACCTACACGAAGCCCGTCGCCAAGGGCCTGTTCCACGGGGTCGAGTGGGGCATCGCCCAGCTTGGGTTCCACCCGCCC
>CALATR010000913.1 GCA_937891875.1 uncultured Pseudomonadota bacterium
CCGGCGGGAAGGGGAGCCTTCGGGCGAACCGGAACGTCAAGGCGGAACAAGGGCGTCTTCGGACGGCTGGAACCGTCTCCGGAACTGGAACCGACCTCGGTCGGGACCGCTACGGGGTGCGCGAGGTGGTCTTCCCTGGCGGAGGACGACACCGTGTACGGGGCTTCGGCCTCATGCGGACCGCTCGCCGGGTCTCGGACCTGCCGGGTGGGACGCGCTGGCGCCTTCGGGTGCCGACCTCCTCACCACTGCGTGCCCGCGCAGGAGGAGTGGACCACCGCGGATCGGTTCGGTGGTCGACACGGCAGGCTCCTCGGAGTCGGTCGTCGGGCAGTCTCCGGGAGATGACTGAACGCCAGGGAGGCACTGGCGCGGGTGAACGCACTCACCGGGAGCTTCGGCTCCACGAAGTGCGGTGACCGTGAACGGCTGTCGGCAGGTGAGACTTCGAAGGGTCCGCACACACTGCGAGGGGTCGGCCTTGGCCGATGAAACGTGGTGAACCCCAGGACCGGCAGCGGGATGCAACAAGCCCGCAGAGCTGACGCGGAGCAAGCCGTCGAGGTGGAGCAAGACCACGAGGACGGAACGAGATGGCCCTGGATGGCTCCAGGGTCCCGAAGGACAGCCGAGAGGCTGACCGGGAGTGGACGCGACAGTGTCGGAGCGAGAGTCCGTTTGGTGAGGACGAAGCCAGGTACTTCGGTGCCCGGTGGAGGACGACCCGAGCGCTCGTGAAGATGGAACGGTGGAGGGGCGAGAGGACCGGTGAGTGTCGGGGAGCACATCCTGCGAGGGGTGGGCGAGCCGACGAACGGCTGGTGACCGCAGCTGCGGTGACCAAGGCCATGCAGGGCGGCGCGTGCTCCGGCACGAGCGCCCGGTCGATGCCCTGGAGGGAGGCGCCGGCAACGGTGCAAGCCCATGAGGGTGCGCAGGGAAGGCCAACGACCTGCGGCGATCGAGGTGATGGACCATGAGGTCCAACGGACTGACGACTCTTCTCGAGTACAGGTCCCGCTTCCTGGAAGGCCCGGAATCCGTGTCTGCAGCGTGCGCGCGCAGGCCCGGCCGGATGCTCACACATGTCCTTCGGGTGACCGGTTGACCGGCAGCCCGAGGCGGAAACGCCTCGGGCTGTTCGCGTTGGATCCCTCACTGCGCGGGCAGCGTCGGACGATCTCGGCCTTCTGGCAGACCTCCGGTCTCGCTGCGGGGCCCGCAGGTCCTGTTCTGCTAGCCAGACGATCTCGGCATTCTAGCCGACGTCGGTCCCCGTTCGCGGGACCCACGTCGACTCTAGCGTCCCTTCGGCGGGGGCTGCTTGCGGCCGAAGGTCCAGCTCCACTCGGTGCTCTCCTCCGGATCGAAGCGGTAGTCGTCGATGACCGCGTCCTTGAGGGCCTCCACCCGGTCCGCGCGCTGCTCCACCATCCACCGGGCGAGCGCTCCGCGGGCGCGCTTGGCGTAGAAGCTGATCACCCGCGACTTGCCGTCCTTCCTGTCGACGAAGCGCACGTCGAGCACCGGATGATCCAGGCGCTTGACGTCCACTGCGCCAAAGTACTCGTTGGACGCCAGGTTCACGAAGACCTTCTCCCGATGGTCGGCCAGGCGCTCCTCCAGGATCGGGGCCAGGGTGGCGCCCCAGAAGTCGTAGAGCGAGCCACCGCGATCGGTGGGGAGCCGGGTGCCCATCTCCAGGCGGTAGGGCTGGATGAGGTCGAGGGGGCGGAGCACGCCGTACAGCCCGGACAGGATCGCGACGTGGTCCTGGGCCCAGGCCAGGTCGTCCTCGGACAGGGAGCGGGCGTCGAGTCCCTGGTAGACGTCACCGGCGAAGGTCAGGGCGGCGGGCAGGGCGTTGTCCGGGTCGTGCGTCTCCTGCCAGGCCTGGAAGCGCTCGTGGTTCAGCGTCGCCAGCTTGTCCGACAGGTGCATCAGCGACTTGAGGTCGTCCACGCCCAGGGTGCGGGTCGTCTGCATCAGCTCCAGCGTGTCTCCCATCAGCGCGGGCTGCGTCGGCGCGAGGTCGAGGGCGACAGGCCGATCGTCGAGCTTCTTGGCGGGGGAGAGCAGGGCGAGCATCGGGCCTCCAGCGGGGGGTCGAGGAGGGTAACGCCGTGGCCCCGACCAGCGGGGTGGGGTGCGCTACGCCAGCGTCGGGGACGTCGTTGCAGGGGCGGCGCGGGCGCGCATGGGGGCGGTTACGCGGCCGGCTCGGAGGTGACCGTGGCACGCGCGCTGACCTGGATCCGCGAGGCCCGCTCGGGCCCGGACGGCGTCGGCCGGGTGGTCGAGGCGCTGCGCGCTTCGGAGGACGAGGCCGAGGCCCGACTCATGGGGCTGGCGCTGGCGCGGGCGGGGGCGCTCGACGCGCTGGGCGACGTGCTGGCGACCGGGTCGGACACGGCACGGGATGCGGCCCTGGAGGCGCTGGGCACGGCATCGGGAGAGGTCGGCGCGGTGGCGCTCGCCGCGGCGGCGACCCAGGCGCACCCGTGGCGCACCCGGCGGCTGGTGGCGCTGGCCGCGCAGAAGGGAGCGGATGTCGGGGCACTGTGGGATCCGGACCGACCTGCGGTGGCGGCA
Organism: uncultured Pseudomonadota bacterium; assembly: GCA_937891875.1. Taxonomy (GTDB): domain Bacteria; phylum Myxococcota_A; class UBA796; order UBA796; genus REDI01. The sequence goes on from CALATR010000913.1 coordinate 2,593, forward strand.
GTCGTGCTGCAGAGCCTGCCGAGCCCGGTGCCGGCCGGGTGGCGCGATCGGCTGGAGTCGGCGTGTGAGGCGGAAGATTCGGAGGTGGCGTGGGTCGCGGTCGTGCGGCTCGCGGCCGAGTCGGACCTGGGGGCGGCCGGCGTGCTCGAGGACGCCTGCGCGCATGCCAGCCCGTTCGTGCGAGCCCAGGCGGCTCGCGGTCTGGTCGCGCTGGGCCTGACCCCCGCGGTGGACGTGCCCGGCCTGTGGCGCGACGACATCCCCCTGGTCCTCGACCGGGTGCGCGCCCTGGACGACTCCGCCCCGGACGACGTGGAGCGGGCCGCGCTGGCGCTGGGTCTGGCGGTGGCGACCGATGCGCTCCTGGCTGCGGTCGGGCGGCTGGCGGCGTCCGAGCTGGCCGTGGCCACCGACGCGCTGGTGGACGGGACCGATCACCCCTTGCCGAGCGTGCGGGCGGCGTGCGTGCGCGCGCTGGACGGGCGCACCGGAGAGGCGGTCTGGGGAGCGTACGACCGCCGGGTGCACCACGACCCCGACCCCGCCCAGCGGACCGGTGCTGTGTGGACCGTCAGCCGCCGGCGCGAGCTGGACGCGCTGCCGTGGATCGTGCGCTGGGCCCAGGCGACCGAGCCCGCAGTCCGACGGGCCGCGGTCGAGGGACTGGCCGTGCGGGTGCGCCGAACCGCCCGGTCACGGACCCGGGACGTCTACGACGCCCTCATGAAAGCCCGCCAAGAACCGGATCTCCAGCCGATCGCCGAAGAGGCCCTCGCCCGCTTCCCCAAGCCCTGACCAACCACCAAGAACCAACCACCAACCACCTCAGATCACATGTCCATCTGGATCTTGAGGAAGTCGAGGAGCTCGTCCTTGCTGAAGGCGCCGTCGCGGTTGATCTCGTAGAAGTCCATGATCTCGAGCAGGTCGCCCCCGTCGGTCTGGGGCAAGCGCCGAGCGAGCATGGCGGCCAGGGCGCGCATCTCCTCGCGCTCGAGCTTGCCGGAGCCGTCCGCGTCGAAGCGGGCGAAGATGGCGTCCACGTCCTCGCGGGTGACGTCGTGGGGGGCCAGGATCTGGTCGATGGTGCGGGCCATGGGTCCTCCTGTCCGGACACGTAGCGTCGCCGGGGAGGCATGCCCGTCAACGCAGCGGGATTCCCCAGGTCACCCGGGACAGGTCGACGTCGAGCTCACGCGTCAGGAGGCCCGCCTCCAGGCACGTGGCGATCGCCTGGGCCTCGGCGGGGCGGGCGTCGAGCCAGCTGCTCAGGAGCTCGATGTCGGGCGAGAGCACGACCGCGTGGTAGCCGACGCTGCAGCCTTCGAGATCGGCGCGGACGTGCCACGCGGCGGTCGGGTGCACGGGTCGCTCGGGGGCGGTGGCGACCGCGATCCGGGTGGTCATGGCCCGCATGCGGGCGAGTCGGTCGAGCTCGGCGACGGGGTCGCGCTGGGGGGGCTCCTCGATGGCGACCGCGGCGATGGCTGCGGCGGCCTCGTAGCGCACGTCCCAGCTCGCGTCCGGGTCTGCCAGCACGTCCATGCTCCCCTCGGACGGGGGCGTCGGCACCAGGGTGGTGACGACGGAATCCCCCTGGACCCGCACGTTCTGCGCCCAGCTGTCCCGCACGACGCCCGCGCACGCGGCGCGGTGGTCCTCGTCCTCGCTCATCCAGTAGGCCGTCTCCGCCAGGTGCATGGCGAACACGTGGTGGCCGGTCTCGGCGTAGGCATGGGCCAGCGCCAGGCGGAGCATGTGGTTGTTCGGCGTGAGCCGGTAGGCCTGCTCCAGGGGTCCGACCGCCTCGGCGGGTCGGTCGGCGATGAGCCGCAGGGTCCCGAGAGAGCCGAGCATGCGGACGTGGTTCGGCCACAGCTCGAGCCCGCGCTGGTTGACCGCGAGGGCCTCGTCCATGTCGATCGGCGCCAGCAGCGTGGTCAGCGTGATGAACGTGGGTGCCTGGGGCCGCTCGTTCTGGGCGAGCGCCTGGCGGAGCAGGGCGATGGCGCCGTCTTTGTCGCCTCTTCGGGCAAGGTCCATGGCCTGCAGGGTGAGGGTGTCCTCGTGGCCGGGAACCAGCTCCAGCGCCTGGTCCAGCTGAGCCATGGCGCCGTCGGGATCCTCCTCGTGGGACTCCAGGTACGCGGCGATGTACGGGTGTGCGACGCGGTCGTCCTCGTTCATGACCAGCATGCCGTAGGAGAGCTGCTGTCCGTCTTCGGTGACCGGGCCCTCGGGCTCGCGCTCGGTGAGGCGAGCCGCGTCCGGCAAGGGGACCGCGAGCGCCTGGCGCAGCCGGTCCTCGATGTCCGCGTCGCTGGCGCCGACGGGCGAGCGCTTGCACGCGGTGAGGGCGAGGGTGCCGACCAGCGCGAACAGCAGGACAGAGTGGCGCATCGTGCTCCTTTGAGTGCGACCAGCCTAGCAGCCGGCTAGCCCTTCGGTCCCCACGTGCTGGAGCGAGCGATGGAGCTGGGACAGTGGTTCCCCGACGCGACCGACGCCCCTGACGAGGCCCGCTGGCGCGCCCTCGCCGAGAAGGCGCTGCGCGGCAAGCCCCTGGCCCGTCTGACCCGGGAGGTCGCCCCGGGCGTCAGCCTCCCACCGCTGGTTCTCGCTGGGGATCGGGACGCGCGGGCGGTCGGCCGGGCCGGCCCCTGGGAGATCCGCCAGGAGATCCGGGGTCCCGGCCTGAAGTCGGCCGCCAGGGCGGCTTCCTCCGAGCTGGCCGGGGGGACGGAGGCGCTGTGGCTCCGGGTCGATCGGGCCACCCGCCTCGGCGTTCGGCCGGACCGGGCGCGTGACGAGGACCCCGATCCGGGACTCACCCTGCTGACCCGGGACGACCTGGCCGGCGTGCTGGGCAAGGTCGACCTCGGCAGCACCACGGTGGTGGTGGAGGCGGGCGCGAACGGCCTCGCCCTGCTGGGTGCGCTCGTCGCGGTGGGGCAGGGCCGCGGGGTGGGTCCCGCAGACCTCCGGGCGGTGATCCAGGGGGATCCGCTGGGCACGCTCGCTCGGGACGGCGTGCTGCCCCGTGGGGTCGACTCGGCGTATGACGACCTGGCGGCCTGTGTGCGTTTTGCCAGGAACGAAGCGCCGAACCTGCGGGTGGTCAGCTTGTCGGGCCTGCCGGCGCACGAGGCCGGGGCCGACGCCGCGACCGAGATCGGCGTCGTGCTCGCCAGCCTGGCCGAGACCGCCCGCCGCATGTCCGCGCGGGGCCTGAAGCCGGGCGACTGGCTGCCCCACGCCGAGATCGTCGTCGGGCTGGGCCGGGATCTGCTGGTGGAGCTCGCCAAGCTGCGCGCCCTGCGCCGGGTCGTGACGCGCCTGCTGGCCCACCTGGGCCTGGCCGAGATCGCCGTGCCCATCCACGCCCGGATGGCCGACGGCCTGCTCGCCCACCGCGACCCGTGGACCAACCTGTTGCGCGCCACCCAGGCGGGCTTTGCCGGCGTGGTCGGTGGGGCCGACGCCCTGACCCTGCTCCCGTTCGACCGCGGGCTCGGCGAGAGCACCGCCCAGGCCCGACGGATCGCGCGCAACCTCCAGCTCCTGCTCCGCGAGGAGGCCCACCTGGACCGGGTGGTCGATCCGGCGGCCGGCAGCGGGGCCATCGAGCAGCTCACCGACGGGCTCGCCCGCCAGGGCTGGGCGGCGATGCAGCAGCTGGAGCGGGAAGGGGGCCTGCTGGCTGCCCTGTCCGCCGGCACCCTCGCCGGACGCCTCGCCGAGCGCCAGGCCGTGCTCGCCGAGCGCGTGCGCACCCGCAAGGACGTCATCCTCGGCGTCAGCCAGTTCCCCGACGTCGACGGGGAGCGGGTGAGTCGCCCGACCCGCGACCCCGTCGCCGCCGATCGCCTGCTCCATTCGCGCTGGGAGGCCGCCTCCCTCGCCCAGGCCGGCCACGTCGACGACGCGCTCCGGCGGGCCCTCGACAGCCTGCGCGGCGGGGACGTGCTCCGGGTGGGTCCCGCGGTCGTCGCCGCCGAGCACGGACTCCTGCTCGCCGAGGTCGCCGGCGCTGTTCCCGGCA
>CALATR010000914.1 GCA_937891875.1 uncultured Pseudomonadota bacterium
ACCGGCGGGGCCTTCGGGCTGGGAACACCAGGCGCGGCCATCGGGGGACACGCCGGGCACGAGCCAGGTGCGCTCCAGGCCCTCGTCCGCGGGGTACGGGGCGAGGATGGCGTAGCGGCGCTCCTCGACGTCGGGATCGGGCTCCCACTTCTCGAGGCGGACGTTGGCGAGGATCGGTCGGATCTGGTGGCCCTCCCGCAGGGCGTCGGTGTTCGACGGTGGCAGCCAGTGCCAGCTGGACAGGGACTGGCGCCAGTAACGCAGGTACCAACCCGGATACGTGACCGGGTCCTCTCGCCCCCGCGGCGGTCCCTCGTAGTGGGCGGACAGGCGAACGCGGGCGTCGGGAGCGGTGACCTCGATGCGGCGGGCGCCGTCTGGGAGCTCCAGCTCGAAGGGCACGGCCTCGCCGAGGTAGCCGCCGTTCTCCGCGCGACGCTCGAACGGGGCGAGCTTCACCGGCACCGCGAGGTCCAGCACGTCGAGCAGGTTGCCGTCGGCGTCGACGTAGAGCACCCGCACAGCAACCCGGCCGTCGGCCCCGGGCTCCTCGACGACGGGACGCACGGTGAGCCGCACCGGTGGGCTGCCCAGCGGCACCGGGACCTCGAAGGCATGGTCCAGCTCGGGGCCGACCTCGACCGTGGGCACCGTGACGCGATCGGGGCCGACCAGGGTGAGCGGCTCGTCGGACCAGGGGGCGAGCTGCTGCAGCGGGACCGCGGGGGTCTCCGCGGCGAGCACCTCGGGCGAGTCGGTCTCGACCGCGACCACCACCGGGCCGATGGTGGTCCGGGACCGATTATGGACCTGCAACGTCGTGTTCGGCGCATCGATCCGCACGCGGGCCCCCTGGGTCCCGCCCGCGAGTGGCAGGGGCGGGGCGGGCTCGGGCCGGAGCGTCGGCTGGGTCAGGGTCTCGGGCAGGTCGACCCGGGCGTCGATGAGCAGATCGGCCAGGCCGGAAGGCACGGAGATCCGCACGTCGACCGGGCCGTCGAGGTGGACCGCGAGCGCCTGGCCCGGCAGCAGGAAGGACCCGGCGACCGGCTGCTCGACCATGGTCAGCGGGGGATCGGCGCGCACCTGGCGGCGCAGGGTCGGCGAGTCCCCGCTCTGCAGGCGGTAGGCGAGGGAGCGCCGGGGTCGGCCGAGGGCGAGGGCCCGCTCGTCGGGCTCGAGCAGGGAGAGATCGTCGACGCCCACCCGGCGAGCGACCCGCTCCCGCTCCTCGCCGTTGCGGTCGCTGACCGCGAGCTCCTGCTCCCTCCCGCCGTACGCCCGCAGGAGCACGGTCGGACCGTCCAGCGGTGCGGTGACCCACAGCTCGCCGCCCGCGGGGAGCAGCTTGCCGACGGGCAGGACGGTGTTGCGGGTGTCGGTGGTCCAGCTGCCATCATCACGGAGAAGGGCGCTCGGACGCCAGGAACCGCCACGCACCGGCCAGGCGCTCACCCGGGTGCGCTCCCACAGGCGCTCCGAGCGGCGGACCTCGCCCGAGGGAGCGACCCAGCGCACGTCGAGGGCCAGATCGAGGGCGCGGCGGGAGTCTGGCGGCGCGTCGTTGTCGACCAGGGCGGAGCTGACCAGCACCACGTCGGTGGTCTCGGGCAGCACCGAGAGCACCAGCGTCTCCCCGGGCGCGACCTGCACGACGTACCGGCCGCCCGGGCGGCTGGATGGCACCTCGAGGAGCGCGGCCCACAGGACAAAGCCGGCGATCGCCAGGAAGCACAGGGCGGCGAGCCCGCGGAGCAGCCACTTCATCGGCGCACCCAGCAGCCGGGACCCGGCGGCGGAGGCTGCACATCGCCCGCCTCGGGCACCGGGGCGCCGGCCTGGCCCACGCACACCGTCTCGGTGCCGCGCACGACCAGCGCCACCCGCAGGGCGTCGGTGAGCAGCAGGGGCTGGCCGCGCTCGACGATGGCGGCGACGCTGTGCACGGTCGGCGCCTCGAAGTGCTGATGGATCGCGTCGAGCACGGCCTCGTTGGACGCGGGGCGGCGCAGGTCCGCCCCCAGGGCGTCGATCTCGTCCTGGGTGTAGGCAGGGATGCCCTGCAGGCCGTACCAGCGGATGAGCGCCTCGCGGTCCGCGGTGCCCTCGGTCTCGGCGAGCACGTCCTCGCGGATCCACAGGGTCGCGGCGTGACGAGGCGAGATCGCCTCGGCGTAGCGGAGGGGCTGGAACCCGGCGACCGTGGCGGGCTCGAGCACCCGGCCGGTCACCCGCCGCCACCCCGGGTAGCGCGCGCTGACGACCTCGCGGATGGCCTGCAGGGCCGGCGGAGGATCGGACAGCGCCTCCCCGCTCTCGGCCAGGGCGGCGACCGGGGGATCGGGGACCGCGATCGACAGCCGGCGGATCGACAGCACCGTGCCGATCCGGCCTGGCTCCCGGCGCACCAGCTCGC
>CALATR010000915.1 GCA_937891875.1 uncultured Pseudomonadota bacterium
GAGACCGCCCCGCCACTCCCCCGCCCGCAGCAACGCGACTCCTCGCGAGCGGCTCGCACACCAGCCACTCCCCCGCCCGCAGCAACGCGACTCCCCGCGAGCGGCAACACCACGACTCCCCGCCCCCGCTACTCCTCGCCGCCAGCCTTCGCCGTGACCTCCGGCGGCTCGTAGTACACCACCACGCTCTTCGTCCGGGTCAGCCCGTCCGTGTCCGTCGCGATGACCGCCAGCGTGTTCATGCCCGGCTTCAGCTCCACGTCCGCGCTGAACGGGATCGCCTCCAGGCCCGCCCCGTCCGCCAGCGCGATCTTCTCGTCGTCCAGCCAGACCGTCACGTGGGCCAGGCTGTCGTCGAAGACCATGCCCGACAGCGAGGCCAGCCCGCGGTCGACGACCGGGGGCAGCTCCTTGCTGATCTCGATCCGCGGCGGGCTGAACTGCTTGCTCGCCGCGATGATGGCGCCCTCGCCCTCGTCCTTGTTCGGGTCGAGCACGATGGAGGCCTTGTTGGTGAACGTGTCGTAGAAGCCGGCACGCATGACCGTGGCGTGGTCGTACGCCCGTGCGTCACCGACCGACAGGTCGAGCTCCCACGGCTCCTTGGACTCGTTCAGCAGCACCACGAACCGGCCGGTCCAGCTCTCGCCGGGGGCGAGCGTCCGCGCGCAGCCCTCTGCGTAGACCGGAGGATCTCCCGCCGCAATCCGCGCAGCGGAGGCCTCGTCGATGCCGTCGTCGTCGACCGGGGCGCCCTCGGACTCCGCGGTCGCGACCACGGTGGTGCCGTTCTCGACGCCCGCCTCGAGCACCGGGCACGCCTCGCCAGCTGCCGTGCGCATGAAGCCCGGCTCCAGCGTCGCCAGCTCCAGGTCCAGGGCTCGCCGGGAGCGGTTCTTGAGCCGCGCGAAGGCCTCGCGGGTGGGGCCGTCGCCCTGGTTCTCGACCGTCAGCTTGATGCTGATCCGCTCGCCGGCCTCGGGCAGACCGTCCCCGTCACCGTGGGGCTGATCCTCGACCTCGTAGCTGTAGGACAGCCGGGGGAGCTGGTGGCCGTCCACCGGCAGGCGGGTCTTCCACGTGTACAGCGCGTCGTTGCCGGCGTCGCGGAAGGTGAAGGTCACCGGCGAGTGCTCGGTCGGGTAGCCGTCGTTGAGCACGACGTGCTGCGACCAGCGCAGGGTCTCGCCGGGGTCGAGCCGACCGAAGAAGAACTCGCGTCCGTCGAGGATCTCGGCGTCGGAGCTCGACACCGCGGCGAGGCGGTGGATGGGCTTGTCGCCGCGGTTCGTGACCTCGAGCCAGATCGTCTCCTCCTCGCCTGCGACCAGCTTGCCGTCGGCTCCGAGGTCGAGCGTTGCGTCGAGCTGACCCACGTCGAGGGAGGGACCGGCGGTCCAGTCCACTCCGAGGCCACCGAACGCACCCTGGATCTCGGCGTCTCCGCGGCGGCGCGCGCTGTCCACCACCGGTCCGACCACGGACAGGATGTCGGCGGTGCGGCTGCGGCGACCGGCGGCGATGAGCACGTCCCGGGCGAACACGACCTCGGGGTCGCCGCGCAGGTGCTTCAGGGTGCTGTCCTTGCGCCGCATGTCCGACGGGCGGAGGTAGCGCAGGGAGTAGCGGGTGACCGTCTCGTCGTCCGCCGAGCGCTCCAGGTGGTTGTCGAAGTCCGCCTCGCGGCGCACCCGCTCCCGCCAGTAGACCAGCGCGGTCTCGACGTCTTCCTGGGTGCCCTGGACCACCGAGGGCACCAGCTCCAGGTCCGCGGGGATGCCGACGCTCTGGATGCTCTTGTCCGCCGGTCCCGTGTAGTACTGGGCGATCGTGAGCTTCAGCTTGGAGCCGCCGGGCAGCCCGTCGAGGTTCTGCACGCTGCCCTTGCCAAACGACCGCTCGCCGATGATGACCGCGCGGTCGTTGTTGCGCAGGGCACCGGCCACGATCTCGGACGCGGACGCGCTGCTGGCGTTGACCAGCACCGCGATGGGGTAGCGCGGCTCCGTGCGCGCCGGTCGGGCGGACTCCTCGTCGTCGACCCTGCCGCGGGCCTTGGTGCTGACGATGTCTCCCTCTTCGAGGAACTTGTCCGCGACCGCCACCGCCTGGTGGAGGTAGCCGCCCGGGTTCCCCCGGAGATCGAGGATCAAGCCCCGAAGTTCGTTGTCGGGCGCCTCGCGCGCCAGCCGGGTGAGGGTGGTCTCGAGGTCCGCGGCCACGTTCGCGTGGAAGCTCTTGATGCTGACGATGCCGATGCCACCGTCCAGCAGATCCCCCTCGACCGGGTTCATCTTGATGCGGTCGCGGGTGATGGTGACGTCGAACGGCTCGGGCTCCCGCTCGCGCTCGATGGTGATGACGACCTTGCTGCCGACCCGACCGCGCAGCCGCTCGACCGCCTCGTCGAGGCCCATGTTGATGGTCGACTCGCCGTCGATGCGCACGATCTTGTCGTCCGAGACCAGGCCCGCGTTCGCGGCTGGCGTGTCGGGCAGCGGGTAGTCGATGGTGAGCACACCCTCGCGCTCGATGATGGTGATGCCCAGGCCACCGAACTCGCCGGAGTTCTCGACGTCCATCTCCCGGCTGTCCTCGGGGGGCAGCAGGCGGGAGTGCGGATCCAGGGTGCCCAGCATGCCGTTGACCAGCGCGTACTCGATGCTGGCCATCGGATCGCCGCCATCCTCGACCCGCACGTCCTTGGGGTCGACGTGCTCGGCGACGAAGGTCACGACCTCGGCGAGTGCGGCCTTGAGCTGCTGGGTGTTCTCCAGCCCCTCGACGTCCATGACCGTGCGGTGCTCGCCCACCTGCACGTGCACCAGCGCGCTGCCGGGCACCCGGCGGAACAGGACCGTCGGCACCTTGCGCTGGATCGCATCCAGGGCGGCCTCGTACATGACCTCGTGGTTCACCCGTGCCGGATCCACGTACGAGCGCTCGATCTCGTCCAGCGTGCTCCCGGCGAGCGCCAGGTCCTCCAGCTTGTAGCCGCCCCCGAAGTAGGAGTGCGCGGCCGGGGCCAGCATCGACGCCACGCGTCCGTCGGGATCGCCCGGGCCGACCACCCACCATCCGGTGAGGCTGACGCCGGCGGCGACGCCGAACAGGATGATGGGCTTGACCACCGCCTTCATGCGGCCTCCGGCAAGGGTACGCTCCCATCGAAGAGCGTAGGAGCCAGCCACCACGGCGTCAACCGCAGCGCCATTGCAAGGACACTCGGTCGACAACCGTGACGTTTGAGCACGGAACCCCCTGGCGGGCGCGCGGTCATCGAGGTGACGGTGCCATCGCCGGATCCAGCGACTTCCCGACTCTTCCATGCAGGTGGTGGCACCCGGTGCCCTTGGTTACGGACGGACTCCCGGTCTCCCCCCACGTCCTTCCGTGACTCCCCCCTCGTCTCCCCCTCCCCGAGTGGTGCACGGTCTGCTCGTCTGACGTCACGCCCGCTGGCCTCCGCGAGCGCCTCCCAAAAAGAGCGATCCATGCCCCTGAAGCTCACCTGTCCGAACTGCGGCACGCCCACCCGGGTCTCCGAGCCCTACCCCCTGCCCGGCGTCGAGATCCAGTGCGTCGGCTGTGCGACCGCCATGTCGGTGACCTACCCGCCGGGAGTCATGGACCTGCTCCGCAAGCGAGGCAAGGCCTTCCAGGAAGAGCAGCCCCCCGCCGCCTTCGGCGTGCCCTCGCTGCCCCCCGGCCAGCCGACGGTTCCACGAGCCGCGAAGTCCTCGAGTCGACCGGGCCCGGTGCCTGACGGGACCCCGCCCTTCGTGAGCCGGGAGAGCGACTCCAGCGGCTGGACTCCGCCCCCCGCGGACACGGCCCCCTCGGACCGACCGACCGAGCTGGACACCCCCCAGGCCCGCCGGGTCGATCTTCCCCCGGAGCAGGAGCCGGTGAGGCGCTCGCGCCGACCCCGTCCGATGCCGTCGGTGCCTGCCTTCTCCACGTCCGGGCCCATCCCCGAGACCCCGCCCCGCGCGGGCCGCTCCGAGGAGGAGCGCCACGGCGCCCGGCCCACCGCCTCGGTCGAGATCCAGCGACCGCGGGCGGCTGCACCCCGAGCCACCGCCAGCGGCGCCGCCTACGCAGCACCTGGCGCCGGGGCTTCCGAGCCGCCCCCTCCACCTCCTCCCGCAGGCTCGACGCCCACCGCCGCCGCGGCGGATCCGGCGCCGAACCCGTCGGTGAAGGCATCGTCGAAGCAGCCTGCGAAGCGACGCGAGAACAAGGCGTCCAAGGGCTCCCGACGGCCGGGCAAGGAGGCCGCCGCGGCCGGCGCGGGCGCGGCAAAGGGCGGCAAGAAGCGGAAGAAGGACAAGCCGAAGAAGAAGGGCTCCTTCCTCTGGCGCTGGACGAAGCGTCTGGGCTGCTTCTCCGTCATCGTCGTGCTGCTGCTGGCCGTCGTGGGCGCAGCTGGGGCGGGCGGCGTGTACTGGTACTACAGCGGCCAGCTCCCCTCGGTGGACGCCCTGCAGGAGTACGAGCCCAACACGGTCACCGAGGTCTACGACCGCAACGGCGTCATCATGGGCGAGCTCTACGAGGAGCGCCGCTACGTCATCCCCCTGGACGACATCCCCCCGATCGTGCAGAACGCGTTCATCTCCGCGGAGGACGCCAACTTCCGCGAACACGGCGGCGTGAACTACCTCGGGCTCGTGCGCGCGGTCATCAACGAGGCGACCGGCGGCGACAAGCGCCAGGGTGCCTCGACCATCACCATGCAGGTGACCCGCAACTTCCTGCTCACCCGGGACAAGACCTACGAGCGGAAGATCAAGGAGATCCTTCTCTCCCAACGAATCGAAGGCGTCTACGACAAAGACCGCATCCTGTGGCTCTACCTGAACGAGCTCTACCTGGGCAGCGGCGCGTACGGCGTGGAGGCGGCGTCGCGGGTCTACTTCGGCAAGCACGTCAACGAGCTGACCGCCGCCGAGGCCGCCCTCATCGCGGGCCTGGCCCCCGCCCCGTCCAAGTACAGCCCGCACCAGAGCTGGGACAAGGCGCGCACCCGGCAGATCTACGTCCTCGATCAGATGCGGAAGAACGGCTACCTGACGGATCAGGAATTCGAGGCGGCCAAGGCGGAGGAAATCAAGATCGTCAAGGAGGAGAACCCCTTCCTGATCACCGCCCCGCACTTTACCGAGCACGTCCGGCGCCACATCGTCGAGACCTACGGCTTCGACCGCGTCTACAAGGAGGGGCTCATCGTCACGACGACGATGGATCTCGAGGTGCAGAAGGTCGCCCAGAAGGCCGTCGTCGACCAGGTGCACGCGGTCGACCAGCGCATGGGCTTCCGCCGGCTGGGGCTGGAGACGCTCACGTCGGACGCGGCCATCCAGAAGCGCCGCGACGAGCATGAAGCCAAGATGCTGGCCGACAACGCCTTCGAGGCCGATCCCGCCGGGCGCATCCCCCCTCCCGCCAAGAGCGAGCTCCACCCCGGTCGCGTCTACGACGGCGTCATCCTCGAGGTCGACAAGGGCTGGGCCAAGGTGGGCGTGGGCGCCCACGAGGCGATCATCCCCCTCGCCTGGTCCCGCTGGGTGTACGAGCCCAACCCCCGCATGAGCTGGCGCCACCGCACCGCCAACGACCTCACCGCAGAGGTGCGCGGCTGGGAGGAGGGCGTCGAGAAGGGCGGCACCCTGCTCCGCCGCGGGGACGTCGTGCTGGTCAAGGTCGAGGCGAAGTCGACGACGAAGCCCGGCCTGCCGCCCAAGCCCGACGACTGGCCCGAGTGGAAGGACGACCCGCTGACCGACGAGGACGTGCGCAAGGCGTTCAGGAAGACCCCCGGCGAGGACGCCGACTACGTCGCCGCGCGCCTGTGGCAGAGCCCCGAGGTCGAGGCGGCCACGATGAGCTTCGACCTGCACACCGGCGCGGTTCGCGCGATGGTGGGCGGCGCCGACTTCGAGAAGTCGGAGTTCAACCGGGCCACTCAGGCCAAGCGCCAGGTCGGCTCGACCTTCAAGCCCATAGTCTACGCAGCCGCCATCGACTCGGAGAAGCTCACTGCGGCCAGCATCGTGCCCGACGTGCGCGGCGCGTCGTACGCCACCGACGCGGGCTTCGTGTGGAAGCCCGACAACTACGGCGACGAGTACCTGGGCAACATCACCCTCCGCAAGGCCCTGGCCCTGTCCAAGAACACCTGCACCATCAAGGTGCTGGAGACCATGGACCCGGGCATGAACGACGACGTGCTCTACACCTTCGCCCGCAAGCTGGGGATCGGCGGCCCGCCCTCGTACCAGCTGCCCGAAGATCACGTCGCGACGCCGAAGAACGACCACCTGTGCCCCTGGACCCGCGAGACCCGCGAGTCCACCATCTGCATGGACCGCAACCCGCCCAAGGACCCGAACCTCACCAACACCGCCCACCGGCTGCAGATGGGTGAGGACGACGTCTACATGTGCCGCAGCTGCGACATGAGCATGGGCCTCGGCAGCGCGTCGCTGACCATGGAGGAGCTGCTCCGGGCCTACTCGGCCTTCCCCACCGGCGGCACCCTGGTGCAGCCCTACTACATCGAGAAGGTCGAGGATCGGCAGGGCAACGTGCTCGAGCAGCACGAGGTCGAGGACTTCCCCCAGGTCATCCGCCCCGAGGTCGCCTACATCGCCACCTGGCTGCTCGAGAACGTCGTCAACATGGGCACCGGCGCCCCGGCGCGGCGTGCGCTCGGCATGCGCTTCGGCGGCAAGACCGGCACGACCCAGGACTTCAAGGACACCTGGTTCGTCGGGTTCAGCAACGACGTCATGACGGCCGCCTGGGTCGGCTACGACGAGCCCCGCACCCTCGGCGTGTCCAGCACCGGCGGCCGCACGGCGCTGCCGATCTGGATCGACGTCATGCGCGAGGCGGCCCCGAAGGAGACCGACCGGCCGTTCGAGCCCAAGGGCGACGTCGACTGGGCGCAGATCGACGAGGACAAGGGCACCCGGGTGACCTCGGGCGGCCGCAACTACCCGTTCGTGCCGGGCACCGTGCCCGACTCGACAGGCGTGGCTGCGGGCGAGTACACGGTCGACGACCTCACGGAGCTGTGATGCGCCTGTCCGTCCCCCTGCTCGCCCTGGCGCTGGTCGCCTGCGACACCAACAACGGCACCTCCTACGAGCAGTGTGAGCTGCAGCTCGAGCTGCAGCCGACCACCGCCGCGGTCGGCGACCCGGTGGACGTCATCGGCTCCCCCCAGTCCGCCGTGCTCGACACCAACGTCCGGGTGAACGGCGTCGAGGCCGAGGTGACCGACCTCGCGTTCCCCGACGAATGCTCGGCCTGCGATGCCTGCCGCACCAACGCCGAGTGCCTCTCCTGCGAGACCTGCGAGGTCTGCGCGGACACCTGCGCGGCCTGCACCCCCACCCTGACCTTCGTCGTCCCCGACGTGGCGCCCGGCCCCGCGGGCGTGCTCGTCACCAACCTGTTCGGAACCAGCCCGCCGCTCGATCTCGAGGTGACGGCGGCCGCGGAAGGACAGTGAACATCCGAGCCACCACGGACACTTGACGGGCACGACCCGACCTGTGCGGTTGATCCTCGTCCTGCCCTGGTGTACACAGCCGGGCTGACGCTCACGGAGTCCCCCCATGCGCCTCGCCCCCTGGGCCATCGCGGCCCCCGCCCTGGCCACCCTGGCCGCCACCCTGCTCGCCCCCGCGGCCGCCGAAGCCGGCGGTGTCGGCGCGCTCGCCACCGGCGGCGTGTACTCGGAGCGGGTCTGGTACTACGACAGCAACGAGGTCGGCTACACCACGCGCAAGGCGGTGCCCACGGTCGGCAGCGGCATCGACCTGATGCTCGGCGGCCGGGACGACCGCATCGTCGGTATCGCGCGATTCTACTGGGAGATGAGCGCTCCGGAGCCGGACATCTCGGGGCAGACCGACTTCGAGGGCGTCGGCCCCTACACCTTCCCCCGTCGCGACAGCTCGGCCAACGCAGGGGTCTTCGCGGTCGGCCTGCAGGGCGGCCTCGTCGGCGATCCCGAGAAGGCCATGCTCACCATCCAGGGCACCGTAGGCTCGGGCTTCATGACCACCGACCGCCGCGAGTACGTCTTCGGTGAGGTCGGCGTGGGCGGCACCTACCGCCTCGGCCGCACGGTGGAGGCGTACGCCAACCTGAACGGCCACATGCGCTTCCGCAAGTGGGCCCGACTCGGCGGCACCGGCTACGCGGGCGTCCGCGTCCTGTTCGACTGATCCGGTGCGGGGCGGAGGCCACGCCCGACAACCCCTGGCCGCGCTCGTGCGGGTCACGGCGGCGCTCTGTGCGCTGACCGCCGTCGGCTCCTGCGCCGAGCCTCCCGAGCCCTGGTACAAGAGCCTGCAGGCCGACAGCCCGTGCTACCGGGTGGACCTGACCGATGGCCTCGACGAGGACAGCACCGCCGAGGTGCAAGACCTGTTCTGGTGCGCCAACCACAACGGCCACCTCGCCTCGCTCGAGCCCACCGCCGCCGCGCTGGAATCCGCTTCCCCCGGGGGTTCTCCGGCGGCGATCGAGCTGGCACGGGCAAGCAATGCCCTGCCTGACGTGGTGGGTGCGGCCGGCGCGACGGTGAGCCTGTCCGGCATGCTCGAGACCGCCCTGGGCCTGGTGCAGGACGAGGCGCTGTCCTCCCTGACCCAGGACATCGCGCTGGAGGCGATCTACGGCGAGAGCCACAACTATGTCCGCCAGAGCGGGTACGACCTCCGCGATCCGGACAAGCTGGACGCCGGCCTGCTGCCCCCGCTCGGCGACGTCGTGCCCGAGCTGGCCGCCGCCCTCCAGGACGACCCCGAGAGCCTGGACCTGGCGGCCGACATCCTCGAGGATCCCGAGACCAGGCGCTGGATCTACTCGGTCGATGGCTGGATCCGCTCCGACCATCCCGACGTGAAGGGCCCGGTCCACGGTCTCCTCCCCCACCTCGGCGAGGCCCTGGTCGCCTCCAGATCCCCCGAGAACGACCGCTGGCGCAGGGCGTCCGGGCACAGCCTGCGCGATCTCGTCGACACCCTCGCCGAGGACGACCTGTTCGACGAGGTCAGCCCCGAGCTGCGCACCCTGCTCGGCGACGCGACCATCCGCCGGGCGCTCCCCGACCTGCTCGTCCGCCTCCAGGCCGAGGGACACCTGCAGGTCACGCCCGCCCAGACCACCTGGATGGCCGAGATCGACACCCGCGGGGGCACGCTGCAGCCTGGAGAGGACAGCGCCCTGCGCGCGCTCCTGCGGCTGCTGGACCGCACCAACCGCCCCATGCAGTGCACGGTCGACCTGTGGGTCACGACGGTCGACGTCAACCTGGGCAACCTCGCCGTCACCCTGCTGCGGATCCTCGCCGACCAGGACCCCGACGACGTGCAGAGCGTAGCCGCCATCATGGGCGAGGCGCTCGGTGGCTACGGCATCGGCGAGGGCGTGCTGCGCTCGATCGCCGACACCGGCGCCTGCCCCGCGCTCACCGACCAGGTGGTCGACGATCTGTACGCCCTGGAGCGCCTGGGCGAGCCCCAGACCCGCGGCCTCACCCACACCCTCATCGGCCTCGTGCGCGTGCTCCGCGACGGCGAAGAGGACCGCATCGAGGAGCTCGTCGACGTGATCGGCGACCTGGAGCGCGCCGGCGCGGTCGAGCCTCTGGAGGAGGTGCTGCGCGACATCGGTGAGGGCGAGATCGGCGAGGACCTCGTCAACCTGGTGGCCGTCATGGACGATCCCGGTCGCTACGGCATCGATGCCCACGGAGAGTCGGCGACGACCCTGGAGGATCTGCTGGAGCTGCTCGCCTGGCTGGTCGAGCCCGGAGACGGCGGAAAGACCGGTTGGAAGCGGGTCCAGCCGCTGCTGACCCCGGCGCTGGAGCACGACGGCACCTGGACCGCGCTCGACCGGGCGGGGATCCTGCTGGCCGGGCGTCAGACCCGCATGGGAGAGGCGCTCGACATCGTGCCCGCCCTGATCGACGCGGATCCCGAGCTGCAGATCGTGACCAGCCTGGGCCCCGCCCTGCGCGCCCGCGAGGTCAGCGACCCGACCCTGCGCCTGCTCCAGACCCACGAGGTCGTGGACGCCCTGCTCGCGACCCGCACGGTCGAGGGTCAGGAGGAGGTCCCGCTCGCCTTCGGGGGGCGGCTGATCACCACCGGCGCGGTCGACGACCTGCTCCGCATGCTGCGCATCGTGGTCCGGGACATCGAGGCGATGTAGGCTGCGCGCCTGCTGTGCATCCGGAGCGCAGCGGGGTCGGAGAGCCCATGCCCGAGACCGCCTACGACGTCGCCCTGCCCGCAGGCGGCCGCCTCGACCACCGCTACGGCGACAACGTGCACCTGCTGTCGGACCCGTGGGGGCTGACCCTGTCCGCGCGGCTCTCCGTGCCCGAGGTCGAC
>CALATR010000916.1 GCA_937891875.1 uncultured Pseudomonadota bacterium
CGCGCGAATGACACCGCCATGAGAAACGCCGAAGGCGGATCGAGTGGGAGCAGGTGTCCTTCGCGTGGTCTGGCGCAGCGTCCGACGTCGGAGGCGCCGATCAAGCTCGGCGGAGGCTCACCGTGCTGGCTCTGCAGCGCACGCTGCTGGCGCCGGGGATCTGGGGAACCGCGCTGACGCGGGTCCCCGGCGGGTTCTGGCCAGATCGGTCCGCGTGGGCTACCTGCGGGCCGCTCGCCCCCATGCCCGAGGTCCTCGATGATGCGTTCGACTGCTCTCCTCCTGACCAGCATCTTCACCGTCAGCGCGCCGGCGCTGGCCCAGGACATGGAGGGCGTCGAGCCGCTGGATCGGGCCGACGCGCTCGAAGAGGTCGACCCGCTCGACCTGCTCGAGCAGGCGGGCATGGAGCTTCCCGAGCGCCTGGCGCCGACCATCATCAACGGCGCTGCGGTCGGTGACGACGCCTGGCCCGCTGCCGGCGGCCTGCTCGGCAACATCACCTTCTCCTACCAGGGTCAGCAGGCGACCTTCCCGATGTTCATGTGCAGCTCCACGCTCATCGCGCCGGACGTTGTGCTCACCGCCGCCCACTGCGTCGACCAGGACTTCCTGGAGCTCCAGTTCTCCGGCCTCCCGGTGGACATCGTCAACGTGCAGTACGCCTGGTCCGCCCAGGAGGATCTGTCCGGCTACGGCCTCGGCGGTCAGACCAGCCTGCCCGAGGGTGCCGGCGTCGGCAGCGAGTGGGTGCAGAACCACGGCTGGGTCGGCGTGTTCGGCCTCAACATCCGCATCGCCGAGAACCACGACATCGCGCTGATCTTCCTCGACGAGCCCGTGCTCGACGTGGAGCCCGCCCTGCTGCCGCTCCCCGAGGAGGCCAGCCAGGTCGTCGCCGGCGCGCCCATCACCATCGTCGGCTGGGGCAACCAGCGGCCGGTGCCCCAGGGCCAGCAGCCCGCGCCAGGCAACGTCGGCATCCGCCGCGCCGCGGACACCGTCATCGGCGAGGTGGGCCTCACCGAGTTCCAGGCCGGCACCACCATCGAGACCGGCCGCAAGTGCCAGGGCGACTCCGGCGGCCCGACCTTCATGGAGGTCGAGACCGAGTCCATCGTCACGACCCGGGTCATCGGCGTGACCAGCCACTCCTGGGACGAGACCCAGTGCGAGTCGAAGGGCGGCGTCGACACCCGCGTCGACTTCTACCTGGACTGGATCGACGCGGAGATGCGCGCCGCCTGCGAGGACGGGATCCGCACCGCCTGCGACGAGCCCGGCATCCTCAAGCCCGAGTTCCCGGTCGTCGAGGACGAGGAGGTCGACGGGGCCAAGGCCTGCGGCTGCTCGGCCCCGGCCACCCCGGCCTCCCTGGTCGCCCTGTTCGGCGCGCTGGGCCTCGTGCTCGCCCGGCGCCGCCGCAGCTGATCCTCGGCGTTCTACCGGCTGATGCCGAGCCCGCGTGACGGGCCGGGCCACCAGCCAGGAGCTGCCCTACTCCTCGTAGATGTTCAGCTCGAAGCCGCCCGAGTCTTCCTCGAACGCGCCGGCCACCCCGATGATCAGGTGGTAGCCGAGGTTGACCGAGGTGACCTTCACCGCCTCGGACGTGCCCGCGTTCTTGCCATCGTAGTCGAGGCCGGCCTCGCACAGCCCGGTGACCGCCTCGCTGCCCTCACCGCTGCTGCCGGCCTCGGCCTGGCTCACGATGAGGCTGACGTCGACGCCGCTCTCCGGGTCCGCCTCGACGTAGACCTGCTTCTGGGCAGGCTGCTCGTAGGTGAACCAGACCCAGTTGCCGTCGAACTTCTCGAACTGGGTCCCGGGCACGCAGGCGCGGGACTCGAGCCAGCCGAGATCCGCCTCGGGAGCGCCGTCGGACAGGTCCGCCTCGTCGGTGCGCATCAGCTCGGCCGTGCTGGGGATGTCGTCCTTGCCGACCGTGCCTCCCCCGCCACCGCCGCCACCACCGCCGAAGATGCCGCCACCTTCACTGTCACAGGCGGTCGTCACCACCAGCGCACCCAACAAGAACCATCGATGCACAGCGCCTCCTCGCGTCGTACTTCGAGTCTATGCCCCCAGACCTGACGCGGCCAAGCCTTGCAGGCGGCAGATCCGCGGTCCGGTCTCAGCGGCTGGCGGCTCCGGTCTGCCCCCCGGACCGAGACGCGGCCCGCAGGTTGCCGCCCAGCGCGCCCAGCCCGGCAAGCACCGCGCGGGCGACCACGAACAGCGCCAGGGCGAGCCACACGCCGGTCAGGCCGAGCCAGGTCGGCAGCGTGAGCAGCAGCGCGATGCCGATCACCGCCGAGACCACCATGGCGACCGCGGTGAAGGTGAAGCGCCGCGCGCCCAGGTAGAGGCCGTCGGCGACGAACACCAGCGCCGCGATGGGCTGGATGGCTGCCGCGACCATCAGCGCGCGGTCCGCCGCCAGCAGCGCCTCTGGCGAGACCTGGAACAGGTACGGCACCACCGGGCGGGCGATCAGCAGCAGCCCGGCGAGGGCGAGACCCGCGCCGAGCCCCCAGCGCAGCAGCCGCAGCACGACCACCCGGCCGTGACGGCGGGTGGGAGCGGCGGCGACCAGCGTCTGGCCTGCGACCGCGAGGCCGTCGACCAGCAGCGCCGCAAGCATCCACAGCTGGGCCACGACCTGGTGAGCGGCCACCTCCACCGTGCCCAGGCGAGTCGCCACCGAGGCGGCCAGGGTCATGGTGCCGACCACCGCGAGCGTGCGGACCGACAGGATGGAGCCGACGCCCAGGAGTCGACGCACGTCCTCCGGGCGCGGCAGCTCCCGAGGCACGCTGAGCCGGCGGCCGTTCGGGCCGAGCAGCAGCACCAGGAACGCGATCGCGCCGGCCCACTGGGCACCGACGCTGGCCCAGGCCGCGCCTGCCACCCCGAAGCCGAACCCGAGGATGAGCACCGCATCAGCAAACAGGTTGATCCCCGCGATGAGCAAGCTGACCACCAGCGGCGTCACGGTGTCCTGGAAGCCGCGGAAGGCACCGTGCCCGGCGATGATCAGCAGCAGCGCCGGGGCGCCGAGTGCCCGGATGGCGAGGTAGTCGACCGAGGGTGGGATCAGGGCGCCAGTCGCCCCCATGGCCCCGACGAAGGCCGGCGCGAGTACCACCAGGACGATGGCGCCGATGGCCCCGATCCAGCCGGCGATGAACAGGGCCGCGACCACGATTCGACCGGCGTCCTGGCGGGCGCCGCGGGCCCGCGCCTCCGCGACCAGGGGCGTGGTGCCGTAGGCGAGGAAGTTGAAGATGACGAACGCGAGGGACAGCACGGCGGTGGCGACGCCGAGGGCTCCGACGGCGACATCACCGATGGTCGAGACCATCGCCGTGTCCGCGAGCGAGACGAGCGGCTCGGCGGCGAGGCTGCCCAGCGCGGGCAGGGCGAGCGCCAGGATCGCCCTGGAGTCCCCGCGGAACACCGTGGGCTCGGCGGCATCCTCCTCCTCGGCCAGGGAGTCCTCGGAGAGCTCGGCCGCGACTGCGGCGAGCCCGGGCATCTCGATGGAGCCGTCGTCGGTCGGCGACTCCACCGCCTCGATCGACGAGGTGCGCCCCTGGACCTCGCCGTCGACGACGATCAGCAGGTCCGGCGTGAGCGGGGTCTGGGTCCCGCTGCGGGTGGCGTCCTTCCAGATCCGGGCGGACCAGGCCAACAACCCCGCAGGATCCGCGTGATCGTGGGCGTCGTCCCCCCGCTCGACCCGCAGGATGCCGCGGATGGGCGCCGCGGCGAGCAGCACCTGGGCGCCCAGGAGCTCGTGGGCCTCGCGCAGGCGGCTGGTGGACAGGATGGCCTCGGCGGCGAGCGGGTCCTCCATGACCAGGCCCTGCAGCGCCCCGTTGGCGTCGCGAGCGAGCTCCCAGGCGGGCAGGCGCTGCTCGAGGGCCTCGACCGCCCGCGCCAGGCACGCGTCCTCGTCGCCGAGCGGGACCGACTCGCGGGTGACCAGCACCGACGACTTGCCCTGCTGACGCACCATCGAGACCAGCGGCAGCCCGGTCGGACGGCCGTGGTGCAGGTCGAGGCACACCGCCTCCGAGCGGCCGGTCCATCCCGGAGGGCGCAGCACCGGCAGCACGACCGGCGGCGGCGCCCGGCGACTCCAGGTCCCGGGCTCGGCCACCGCGCGAGCGCCCAGCAGGGCCCGCAGCGACTGCCACACCTCGCCGGACAGCGGCTCGACCAGGATCTGCTCCTCGTCGACCAGCGCTCCGTTCGGACCGAGCGCAGGGAGCAGGGCATCGCGGGGCACCACGATCTCCGGCTCGCCGGGCAGGGCCACCAGATCCGAGGGGGCGAGCAGCAGGCGCGTTCCCGGCTCGAGCGCCACGACGAGCGGGGCGGTGGGATCGCCGTGCACGCGATCGCTGGAGGCGTGCAGGGGCACCTTTCCCGGCAGCCACTGCACGTGGCGGAGCCAGGAGACCAGGGCGCCCGGCTCCTCGGGGATGCGGTCCATCAGCGCAGGACCCAGGATCACCGCCCGGTTCACGCCGGTCAGCCGGAGGCGCGACTGCTGGGCGAGGTCCCGCATCACCCGCTCGTCCTGGCGCACGTGGGACAGCTGCCGGGCGTGCTTCCACGCCGTCCTCAGGTCCGCGGCGCTGGCGATCCGGCGCCCGTCCGAGACCGGGACACCCAGCTCGGAAGCGATGTCGCACGCGCAGGTGACGAGCAGCGCGACGTCGTCCGCCGACGCCAGCGGCGCCGCCTCGAGCGCCAGGCCCTCCCCCTCGCTCCAGCTCAGCCGCACCCCTCTGGTCGACCGCTGCGGCACGACCAACATGGCGATGGTGCCGTTTCGCACGCCCTTCTCGGACAGCTCAGTATCGACCCGCACCCCGGCGCGCAGGGCGACCTGCAGCACCTCGGGGGCCGGCAGCGAGACGTCAGCGAGGGTGAAGGTGAGGCTCATCGACGCGCGTAGATAGCGCGAATGGCATCATCGGGTCAGGAGGTCCGGTGAACCACAGCGCGTTCGATCACCTGCCGGTGGCGGTGTTCGCCATGGCACCCGAGCTCGCCGCGCTGTCGTGGCCGCAGGAGTCCCGGTCCACGTGCACGAACTGCGCGGTGGGTGGCCCGGTGCCCCACTCCACCCCCGAGCGCCCCTTCGACGCCTCGGTCCGGTGCTGCACCTACTACCCGAGCCACCCCAACTACCTGGTCGGCCAGGCCCTGCGGCGCGGCGGCCTGGGCGCCGAACGCGTGCGCGAGCAGATCGCGGCGGGCGGCGAGGGCATCACCGTGCTGGGCGTGGTGCCGACCGCTGCCCTCGCCGAGACCTGGAAGGAACGCGGCCCGGACGCCTTCGGTCGAGACGCCGATCTGCTGTGTCCGTACTTCATCTCGGGCGCGACCGACGCCTGCTCCGTGTGGCACGACCGCGGCGCCGTGTGCCGCACCTGGTTCTGCCGCCACGACGAAGGTCCGCGCGGACGATCGCTGTGGAACCAGGTCCGCCGGGTCCTCCGCTCGGTGGAGCGCCGCCTGGCCGCCTGCTGCATCGCCTGCGGCGAGCCGCCCTCACAAGACGTCTGGCCCGACCCGGACGCGGTGGAGGCCTGGTACCGCTGGTGCGCCGAGCACGTCGAGAGCCTCACTCCGGCCGAGGCGGTCTCGCTGCGCGATCCCCAGCTGGAGGAGCGGATCCGAGCGCTCGAGGCCAAGCACGCGGTGCACGCCAGGCCGCTTCCCGAGTTCCTGGGCCCGCACATCCGCAAGATCGAGCCCCACGAGGACGGTGGGTTCCGGGCGGCCGCGTTCACCCCGCTCGACGTCGAGCGCCTGCCCGACAACATCTTCCAGCTCCTGTCGCGGCTGGACGGCCACACGGCCTGGGCCGACGCGGTCGCCGGCGCGAACGAAGCAGTCGGAGAAGCCGCCTTCGACCGGGCCTTCATGGAGTTCCTGTGGCACCGCGGCCTGGTCGAGGAGCGCGATCCAGACGCGCCCGATCCCGAGCCCGGCATGAGTGCGGCCACCCTGGTGAGCGCGGCGTGGGACGACCCGATCTGACCTAGTCCAGGCCCTCGACGTCGAGCGAGCCCAGGAGCGCATGGAGCTCGTGCGGGCGGAAGGGCTTCATCAGCCAGGGCAGATCTTCTCCGTGAGGCGCGAGCTCACCCGAGATCACCGCGACCGGCAGGCCGTGGTTGCCGCGGATCTCCCGCGCGAGGCGGAGCCCATCCGCGTCGGGCAGCCCCCGGTCGAC
>CALATR010000917.1 GCA_937891875.1 uncultured Pseudomonadota bacterium
ATTACCGCCGCCGCGACGTCCGCGTGCTGCTGCGCGACCGCGGTGCAGTCGGCACAGCCAGCGACGTGCGCGGCGTGGTCCTCGGGGCCCTCCCCGTACAGCCACAGCAGGGTGTCGGTCTCGGCGAGGGGACAGGTCTCGGGCCGCGTGGTCATGCGGCACCTCCGGTCAGGCCGGCCGCCTCGAGGGCGGCGGCGATCTTCTTCGTAGCGCGGTGATGTCGGCCCAGGGCCGTGTTGATCGAGCAGCCCTGCCGCTCGGCGATGTCCTTGAACGGCACGTCGTCGAGGGTGCGCAGGCGGAAGACCTCCGCCATCTCGGGCTTCATGTCGGCGAGCACGTCCTGCACGACCTTCAACACCTCGGACGCCTCGATGCGGCCATCGGGGGACTGGCCCCCGGCCGCGGTGCGCTCCGCGGTGGTGTCGTCGATGGAGACGAGCTCGATCCTGGCTCTTCGGCGACGGTGCATGTCGATCACCAGCCGGCGCGCCACCGTGTAGGCATACGCGCGGAAGGAGGGGTCGTCCGGACAGTCCGGATCCGCCCGCGCCACCCGCAGCCAGACCTCCTGGGCAGCCTCCTCCGGATCTCCGGGCACGCGCCTGCGCAGGAACCGGACGAGCTCCTGGTGGTAGGTCGCGATGCGGCGATCGATCTCGGTCACGCTGGCCAGCATAGGCCCCCGGCAGTGGCGGCTGACCGGGTCAACGCAAGGCGCGCGGGGATATTGCGCGGCGCCCCCGAACGTGCACGATCGGCAAGCGTAAGGAATCGGGTCCTCACCCGTTGTGCTTGCGGCGCCCGCTATGGTGCTCCCCCTGCCCGAGGTTCGTCTCATGGCCGCGATCCGCGTCACTGCCGCACTCACCGCCCTGCTCCTCTCCGGCCTGGCCCTGTCCGGCTGCACCGGGAAGGGGGGTCCGCCCGAAGGCACGGCGACCGACAACCCCGGCACCAGCAGCTCCGCCCTGCGATCGGAGATGACCGTGCGCCTCGAAGACGCAGAAGAAGGCCTGAATGGTCTGAAGTTCACCCTGGAGGAGGTGCCCCGCCCCGCCCCGGATGGCTCCGGCGCCCCGCTCGCCGACGCGAAGACCCTGTCCGCCGACCGGGTCGAAGCGCTGCTGAAGCGCACCACGCCCCTGGAGCGCGCCGAGCGCAAGGAGTTCGCCCTCCGCAAGCAGAGCCCCCCGCCGCCCCGACCCGGCGAGGAGGTGCAGGAGGCCTGGCCGCCCCCCGATCGCCCCGACATCGCGCCCACCACCGATCCCGGAGCGCTCACGGTCCGTCGCTTTGCCCCCGAGGGCAAGGTCCCCATCGCCCCCCACGTCTCGGTCACGTTCTCCCAGCCGATGATCGCGGTGCAGAGCCAGGACGACGCGAGCAAGAACGTGCCCGTCGTGCTCGACCCCCAGCCCCCCGGGCACTGGCGCTGGCTGGGCACGAAGACCGTGCTGTTCGACCCCGACGTGCGCATGCCGATGGCCACCGCGTACACCGCGACCATCGCCCAGGACACGACGTCCGCGCTGGGCGTCAGCCTCGGCGAGCCGGTCAGCTTCAGCTTCCAGACGCCGACCGTGCAGGTGAAGAACCACTACCCGTCGGGCTCCAGCAACCGCACCGACACCCTGGTGGTCCTGACCTTCGATCAGCGCGTCGATGACGAGAAGATCGCGGAGTTCGTGCGCCTCGATGGCGGCGCCGACGTGTCCCTGCGCCTCGCGACCGACGCCGAGATCGCCGCGGACAAGGGGATCACCTGGCTGGTCGAGAACACCGAGGAAGACCGCATCGTCGTGCTCAAGCCCTCGGCCGCCCTGGACCCGGCGACCAGCTACCGGATCACCCTGAAGGAGGGTGCCCCGTCCGCCGAGGGCCCGCTGCTCACCGAGCGCGACCAGACCGACTCCTTCCGCACCTACGACCGCCTGCGCGTCGACGACAGCGGCTGCTGGGAGGACGCCGGCAGCTGCAACCCCGACGGGCAGCTCTGGATCCGCACCAACAATGCGCTCGACGAGGAGACCGCCGCCGAGCACATCCGCGTGGAGCCCGCGTTCCCGGGCATGATGGTCGACGTCAGCGGCTCGTGGATCGGCATTCGCGGCGCACTTCCGCCCCGTAGCCAGGTGAAGGTCACGTTCGACGCCAAGCTCGGCGATGCGTTCGGCCAGCAGCTGGGCAAGGACTGGTCGCGCACCTTCAAGATCGGCCCGGCGCGGCCGCTGCTCATGGGTCCAGGCAAGGAGCAGGTGGTGCTCGACCCCGTGGGCCCGGCGATCCTTCCGCTCTACGCGCGCAACCTCGACCAGATCGACCTCGAGATCTACCGCATCACCGAGGAGAACCTCGGCGCGCTCGCCCTGTGGGCCCAGCAGAACCGCTGGCGCACCCGCGACGACGCCGCCGCTGCGCCGGTCAAGCCGGTCTTCGTCGGCTCCGTGAAGGTGGACGGCAAGGACGACACCCTCACCGAGGCGGGGGTCAGCCTCGCGCCGTACCTGAACGACGACGCCGGCCAGTTCCTGGTCATCGCCAAGACCCCGCGCTCGGTGCACCGCGACCAGCGCTCCCGGCTGACCACCTGGGTCCAGCGCACCCGGGTCGGCGTCAGCGTCTACCACGAGGCCGAGAAGCTGGTCGCCTGGGTGACCGACCTGCAGACCGGCGCCCCGGTGGAGGGCGCGTCGGTGCACCTGCTGGGCGCGAGCCAGGGTGCGGCGACCACCGACAAGGACGGCCTCGCCACGATGGCGCCCTACAGCACGCGCCAGGACGTGTCCGCGGTGGTCGTGGAGCAGGGCGGCGACACCGCCATCCTGTCCCACAGCCAGGGCTTCTGGATGCGCGGCGGCTTCATGGCGCGTTCGGTCGAACCCGGCCTTCGCTGGCTGATCTTCGACGATCGCGGCATGTACAAGCCCGGGGAGTCCGCCCACTTCGAGGGCATCGTCCGACCCTTCCTCGCGCGGCCGGGCAAGGGCCTGATGCCCTTCGAGGGAGGCGGCTCCATCGCCTGGACCCTGCGCGACGCCCAGGGCGCCAACATCGCCACCGGCGACACCCCCCTGTCCGAGAGCGGCAGCTTCCACATCGAGGTCGAGGACCTGGGTGAGAGCCCGAACCTGGGCATGGCCCGCCTCGAGCTCACCACCACCTGGCAGGGCCGCAGCACCCGCGCCATCCACAACCTGCAGATCCAGGAGTTCCGCCGCCCCGAGTTCGAGGTCTCGACCACGGTCGACTCCCGCCCCTACGTCCTTGGCGAGCACGCCATCGCCACCGCCGAGGCGGCCTACTACGCCGGCGGTGGCCTGCCCGACGCCCAGACCAGCTGGCAGGTCAGCGCATCTCCCGGCAGCTGGCGCCCGACCGGCTGGAAGGACTTCAGCTTCGGCCAGTGGGTGCCCTGGTGGCACTACCGCGGGCCCGACTACGGCGGCACCACCTACCAGAACCTCACCACCCGCACCGGCCCCGACGGCACGACCAGCGTGCGCATGGACTTCCTGGCGATGCAGCCCGCCCGGCCCATGTCCATCCGCGCCGAGGCGACCGTCGTCGACGTGAACCGCCAGCGCTGGAGCAGCGCCAGCACCTTCCTGCTCCACCCCGCCGACCGCTACGTCGGCCTCAAGCTCGACAAGGCCTTCATCGAGAAGGGCAAGTCCGCCGAGGTGTCCGCCGTCGTGGTCGACCTCGACGGCAAGGTGGTGGAGGGCACGAAGGTGGACCTCGCCTTCGCGCGGCAGGTGTGGAAGCGGGTGAAGGGCCAGTGGACCCAGATCGACGAGCCGGGCACCGGCTGCACCCTCACCAGCGCCGACGAGCCCGTCAGCTGCGAGGTCACCCCCGAGCTGGGCGGCACCTGGAAGCTGACGGCGACGATCTCCGACGACGAGGGCCGCACCAACGTCAGCACCCGCACCCTGTGGGTCTCCGGCGGCGGCGACCTGCGCCCCCAGCGCGGCGTCGAGCAGCAGGAGGTGGTGCTGGTGCCCGACCGGGAGAAGCCCCAGGTGGGCGAGACCCTGGAAGTCCTTGTTCAGGCTCCATTCTGGCCCGCCGAAGGGCTCATCACCCTGCAGCAGGACGGCCTGCTGTCGACCGAGCGCATCCGCCTCGACGGCCCCTCGACGACCCTGCAGATCCCCATCGAGGACACCCACGTCCCCACCCTGCACATCGGCGTCGACCTGCTCGGTGAGGCCGAGCGCACCGACGACGACGGCAAGCCCCTGAAGGACGCCCCCAAGCGGGTGGCCTACGCCCGGGGCTCCCTGCAGGTGCAGATCCCGCCCCTGCCGCGCACGCTGACGGTCGACGTCGCTCCCGCCGCCGCCGAGGTCCGCCCGGGTGCCACGACCCACGTCGATGTCACCGTGACCGACGCCGCCGGCAAGCCCGTGCCCGACGCGGAGGTCGTCGTGTGGATGGTCGACGAGGCCGTGCTGGCCCTGTCCGGCTACCAGACCCCCGACCCCATGGCCGTGTTCTACTCGGGCCGGGGCGCGGGCGTCAGCGGCTACTTCCTGCGCAGCCGCGTGGTCCTGGTCGATCCCGAGACCGTGCGTGGCCAGCTGGGCATGGCGCCCGGCGGGGCCGAGGGCGGCGACATGCTCGAGGACGCCGACGGCGCAGCCAGTGGCGTCGTCGCCCTCCGCGGTCGCAGCGGCGGCCGCACCCTGAACAAGGAAGCGCCCGCCCCGAGCGCCGCCCCCCCGATGGAGCTGGCCGAGGAGGCCGAGTTCAAGGCCGAGGCCGACGAGCAGCAGGCTGGCGGCGAGCGCACCTCGACCAGCAGCATCGACGTGCGCACCGACTTCCGCGCCCTGGCGATCTTCTCGCCGATGCTGAAGACCGACGGGTCCGGCGCCGTGCGCGTGCCGGTCGACCTGCCCGACAACCTGACCCGCTACCGGGTGATGGCCGTCGCCGCCGACACCGGCGTGCGCTTCGGCAGCGCCGAGGCCAACGTGACCGCGCGCCAGCCGATCATGCTGCGCCCCTCGCCCCCGCGCTTCCTCAACGTCGGCGACAAGGCCGAGTTCCCCTTCGTCGTACAGAACCCGACCGACAAGCCGGTGACGGTCGACCTGGCCGTGGCGGTCGACAACGCCCTGATGCTCGACAACCTCGACCAGGACGTGCTCACCGCCCCCGATCGCACCACCGGTGGCCTGACCTTCACCGTGCCCGCCGAGGACCGCCGCGAGGTGCGCCTGCCGGTCGGCGTCGTCGATGCCGGCACCCTGCGCTTCCAGGCCGTGATCGCCAGCAATGACGCGACCGACGCCGCGAGCGACGACCTGCCCGTGTGGACCCCCGCGACCACCGAGGCCTTCGCCACCTACGGCTCGTTCACCGAAGGCGGCATCCGCCAGCCCATCACCGCACCCCAGGACGCCTGGCCCCAGTACGGCGGCCTGGAGATC
>CALATR010000918.1 GCA_937891875.1 uncultured Pseudomonadota bacterium
AGCCGACAATGGCGATCAACACCTCATCTAGTCTTGTAGACGCCATGACCGCGGAGGTCATGGCAGCAGAATACGAAATGCTCCTGGGGGCCCAGGGCGACTTTCTCCAGCATCCCGCGTTGATTTACAAGCAGTGCCCCGCAGGCAGCACAACCTTGAAAATTCCCTACCTTGGTTTGGGTGGCCATGACCTCCTGACTGCCGGTACCGAGGGAAGCGAACTCGCTGCTACCACTATCCAGGACGACAGCGCGACCGTCACGGTCGCATGGTACGGAAAGCGATACGCCGTCACCGAGATCGCACGCATGTCGACTCCGGCGGGAATGCTGTCCCCCGAGCTGTTTGCACTCGATGCAGCCAAGTCTCGGGCTCAGACGCTCGTGAGCCTCATCGCAGCTCTTGGCTCCGGCTTCTCCCAGTCGGTCGAGACCAGCGGTGTCAACTTGACTTTCGCCAAGTTCCGCGAGGCTGTCGACGTCCTCACCGTCAACCAGGTCAAAGGACCGTATCTGGCCGTCTTGCATGACCAGCAGTGGGCCGATCTTGGCGCAGACCTTGGCAATCTGCCACGGGCTGCAATCGAGGATCCCGGTGTACGCGGTGCCGTTGTCGCGGGCATGGGCACCTACAAGGGTCGTCTGTTCGGGGTCGACGTGTTCACCTCCCCCCACATTCCGACCGCGAATGCCGGCGCTGACCGTGCTGGCATCATCTTCGGTCGCGGTGCGGTTTGCTGGTCGGACAAGGAGATCCTGCCCGATGCCAACCCCAACATCGTCAATCTCGGCGGTCGTGCGAAGTTCGAGATCGAGCGAAAGGGCAGCTTCGACATGAACAACTACATCACCCACGCTTACATGGGCGTGAGTGAAGGTCTCGACGCTGCCGGTGTGTCCTTGATCACCGACGCCTGATTCTCAGTCGGGGGGCTGGTCGTTTTCCCTCCTTTTGCGGCCAGCTCCCTGACGCTTTTCTCAACACCAAAAGGGGAATCTACAAAGGAGATCTCCATGGCCAAGCAAGTCAATCAGTCCGCATCCTCCGCCCCACGCAAGTCTAGTCTGGGCTTCGCTGATTCCCGGAAGGGCACCCTAGCTCCCCGCATCCCAATGCTCCCGCCTTTCCTGTACGCCTGGAAGGCGGACCAGTGGTCTCTCATTGGAGACCGGGTCGTCCCCCGGCTCCGCACCGTCAGGCTCCAGCAGGCGGTCAATCAGATCGGTAAGGGCAAGGATGGCCGCTTCAGGACCGCAGCCATGCGAGCGGTACTGGAGGACCGGGGCTGGATCATCCTGCCTCAGGAGCACGGTCCCGATGGCGACTACCTTCGGGTTGTCGACACCCAGCCGGGTGGGTCCGGTGACCTGGTCGAGAGCTACATCTCGGCTTTCGAGAGCGTGGCCCCGGGGTACAACAAGACGATCCCGGACACCGAGGCATACTGCTCCTGGCTCGAAAAGCTCGTGGCCGATGGCGTCATCCCTGGCCCCCCGCCTCACGTCTTGGCACGGATGCTCGACGGGGTCCAGGATGACCTCCTGACCGCTCGCCTGGGCGTGGAGCAGGGTCGTGCCGCTGACATCCAGCGTCTCCCCCTCCTGGAGGCCCAGGACGCTGCCCTGACGGCTCTCGTGTCCCCGCAGGGGGAGCCTGCACCCGAGGTCCGCACGAAGGGTCGTGCCAGCTCCAAGAAGCTCACCGAGGATGCTGAGTAATGGCATCGGGGTCAGCTACCAGCACCTACACGGCACGTTTCCTACTGCCTGATCTGATGGAGAGGGGACGTGCCAATGACCTCGCCTGTCCGGTGTACCTGGACGGGGCTGTGGTTGCCCCCAGTGGGGGCACGCTGTCGGTGTTCGACCCCCGCAATGTCGCTGTGCTCGATGGAGCCACCGTCACTGTGGGTGGCGATGACATCGCCCGATACGAGTGGACCCCAGCATCGTCGCTGTCCCTCTCCGAGGGCTGGCGAGTCGAGTGGACTCTCACCCTCGACGGTGATCCCCACCTGTTTAGGAACGACGGCAGCCTGGTTCGGAATGCCCTGTACCCGGTGGTCACGGATCAGGACCTGTATCGACGTGCCCGTCACCTAGATCCGAGCAACGCCGCCGTGGTCCACAGCTTGACCGACTTCGCCGACTACCGCGAGGAAGCATGGGTCATCCTCAACTCCAGGCTGATCGGAAAGGGTAACCGTCCGAACTTGATCATGTCCCCTACCGCACTGCGTGAGGTTCATGTCTGCCTGACCCTCTCCCTCATCTATGAGGACTTCGAAACTCGCTTTCCTGATTCGAGCTGGGCAGACAAGGCCGACATGTACCGCGAGCGGTATACGGATGAGTGGCAGAATCTAAACTTCACCTACGATGCCGATGACGACGGCCAAGCCGATAGCAATGACCGCCGGTCTCCCGTGGGTACGATCTGGCTCATGGCGAGGCGCTGATGTCGTACCTGTCGGCATCCCGAGTGAGGCAGCGGGTAGCCGCGACCCTGGCCGACCTGGCAGGCTGGAGGGAGTCTCGATGGTCCCAGCAGTTGTTCAGGTCGGACCCGCGACCTGGTTCCCATCTCTCGTATGCCGTGGGAATCTCGGCATCCGGACTCCACTCTGGCGAACGTCGGCAACGTCGGTCGGAGGGTCTTCTCGTGGAGACCGCCGTTACCGTGACCTTCTCTCAAGTGGTCAAGGGCGACGACATGAATGGATCACAGGATGCAGCTCTGGATGCCATCGAGCTGGTGATCCGGACCGTTCTCGGTGCATCCAGGAATGATCTACACCTGCTCTACAGCAACTATGCCCTATCCACGGCAGCAGAAGGGTACATCGTTGCTGACGTGGAGTTCCGGGCGATTCACCGGATCACTTTGACGTAAACGATGGGTACTACTGTAGTGTAGG
This sequence comes from uncultured Pseudomonadota bacterium, assembly GCA_937891875.1. GTDB lineage: Bacteria > Myxococcota_A > UBA796 > UBA796 > REDI01. The sequence goes on from CALATR010000918.1 coordinate 2,918, forward strand.
GGCGGTTTTGTTTGTGCCCCGTAGGAGCACTACATATGGCCGTATCCACCGTCATCAAGCACCTGTATGATTCTACGATCACACTGTCTGATGGTACGTCCGGGACCCCCGTTAGCCTCGATGTCCTTTTTGATCAGGGAGATCTGTCCATTTCGGGCTTGCCCGAGACGTTTCGTGAGCTGGTCGCCTATGAGACCAAGGGCGTACTACACAGCCTGAGGCACACCAGCAGGACGTATCCCACGGGGTCGTTTACCTTTATGATTTCGGACCTCTCGGACGCTACGTCCGGTACGGTCCTGGACTTCCTTCGCCGGACTGGTTCCTACTCAACCAACGTGTCTACACGGGGGGCGAATGCCGAGGTCTACACCATCGACATTACGATCACGGTCGAAGGGGACGATTTCGGCGACTCCGCAGATCATAGCGTCACCCTCACTGATTGCTACTGCATCCCTGACATCAGCGCCGGGGAGCCCGACACCGCCACCGTCAACTTCACGGTGTACGGCACCGTGACCTTTACCTGATCTGACCTTTAAAAGGAGAAACCATGTCCAAACGTCTGAATGTGAACCTGAAGCCGCCTAGCAGCCTCTCTGTGGCTTACGAGATCAACGCCCTTTACTGGAATGAGCATCACCAGAGGGCCGGTATCGCCGCAGCTCTGGGAGTCTGCTGGTCCGGCCAGAAGCGACCGGCACGGGCGACCAATCCCCTTCTAGGAGTCGCCGTCTACGGCCACGCAGTCATCGATGACCTCTTGGCTCGTGGCTGGGCCTACCAGGAGATCATGGAGGTAGGCACAGAGGCGATCAAACTAGTCATCGATGCCCTCCCCCACGAGCAGCGAGTGGAGGAGCTGGAGGGAAACTCCGAGGGTCAGGGAGACTCGACTTCCTGACCCTAGAAATCGATCGGTTGTGGGGCCGTGAACCAGGTTGGGCCCTGGGACAGGGACCAGAGAAACTGGAGCTTCTTATCGCCCACTACAGGGTCCTCCAGGACCCAGAGGGCAAGGGCAAGGCGAGAGAAACGTGGTCCAGGGGAGGATCAAAACAAGATTTTTGGGGTTTCTAGTGAGCAAGATCAGAGTCGGCAGGGGAAGAAGCGCAGTGACCATCGATGGTCCACTGGCTGCCGACCTGAGCCAGGAGATTGACGGGATTCTCGGTCCCGTCATGGATGACCTGAGGCGAGAGGCCCAGCAGATCCTGGATGACGCCCAAAAGAAGTGGCCGGTGAAGACCGGCAAATCCAAGGACTCCTTCGAGCTTGTCACGACGGTAATTCCCGGGACGTTCGAAGTCGAAGTCTCGATCCTATCAGACCTCAAGTACGTCCGGTACATCAAGTCGACCAAGGTGGGCAAGGATGACAACGCCACCCGCATCCGCTCTCCCCTCCAGGCTCACCTTCTCAAGCCAGCTCGAAAGGGCAAGATGGAACGTATCAAGAGGCTGACCGAGGTCCTAGCTGCCGCGATCCAGCATGAGATCGGGGAGGCTCGGTAATGGCTGACTCAGTAGTCTCCATCGGTGCTGACCTCTCGGCTCTCCGCAGGGATCTTGCCAAGATCCCGAATCTCTCTGGTGAGGCAGCGCAGAAGAGCCTTATCGCTCTTGAGAGGTCGGTGAACAAGGCGGAGAAGGCGGCGAAGAAGGCCACCCGGTCCATCTCCCGCGACCAGAAGCGAGCTGCCCGAGAGGCCGAGAAGCAGACCGCCAAGACCCGTGAGGGTCTGCTGGCCATGTATGAGCTGTCTGGCGGATCTGGCGACCAGATTAACAAGCTGGGAGCCGCATTCGGAGCATTGGCGTCTCCGGTCGGCATTGCTGCCGCTGGAATCGCTGCTCTGACCGCCGTTGTAGCCGCCCAGATCTGGGGGATGTCCAAGTTTGCGACGACGGTTTGGGATGTCTCCTACGCCCTCCAGGGCACCATCAAGGAGCTGGAGGACTACAAGGGCATCACCGAGACCATCACGGTAGCTACGGAGAATGAGGTCGCAGCGTCGGACCGACTGCATGACTCCATGGCCGCTTTGGAAGTCATCAGCAAGCAGGTCACCGGCGTCGCTGGTGCCCACCTGGTCGACTGGCTCGACGACCTGGCCGTCTACTCGGTCGCCGGCGGTCTCGCGGTCCAGGACCTCTATGGGGCATGGAAGCAGTACCTCGACATGATTGAGGAGGTCATCCCCGGCCTCGACTTCGACTTGCCGGACTGGGCCGAGAACTACGTCGACCGTGCCGACCGCATGGTCCGCTCGATGGAAGGAATGCGGCGGATGGAGGATTTCCTCCGCGAGAACCAGGAGAAGACCAAGGCGGTCATCGATGCGCAGACCGCCGCCCTGGCCAGGAACACCAAGGCGAAGGAAGACAACGCAAAAGCCACCGAGAAGATGCAGTGGGTCGAGATCTCCCTCCAGTCCGAGTACGCGGAGATGGAGGCCGAGCGTCAACAGCTCCGTGCAGATGGGGTCCGCCTGGAGGAAGAGTACCAGCTCTCCAGGATCGAGGACGCGAAGGCAGCCGGACGCATGGCCCGGGAAGAGGCAGAGCGTCAGCAGAAGATGGACGCCGAGATGGTCCAGGCCAAGCTCGACGGACAGAATGCCATCCGGGACTCTGCACTCGATCTGTTCGGGGAGATCACCAGCATCCAGACCAAGTCCGACGCCCTCAACCGGGCGTTTGCTGTGGCAGAGCGGGGCAGGTCGGCCGCTATGGCAGTGGTCAACACATCAGAGGGTGTCACCAAGGCCCTTTCCAGCGCCCCCCCTCCCCTGAACTTCGTCAACGCTGGCCTCGTTGGTGCCGCTGGTGCGGTGCAAGTGGCCAAGATTGCCGCCACACCGATCATGCACACCGGTGGTGTTGTCCAGCCACAGCGGCTGTCTCCTGATGAGTCCATGATCCGTGCCCAGGTCGGGGAACGTGTCCTCAATCGGTCCGAGGCTCGCGAGTACGAGAGGTCCAGCACCATCGTGGTCCAGCAGGTGTATGGACACCAGGCATTCGATAGTTTCGTTGCAGACAATGTAAAGAGGGCCGGTCCTCTGCGTAGGGCTCTCTCTGCCCAGCGGTCCACTGCCCGTGGCCGCAGGAAGCGGTAGGAGTTGTAGTTTTGGCCGACGTTACCCCAACCGCATACCGGGCTTTTCTCGTGCCCGACAAAGAGGCCACCCTCTGGGAGGCCGAGACCTCCGTTGTGGAGACCGGTCCTCGTGCCGGTGTGCCTGCCCCTACCCTGACATCCCTACTCGCTCTGGGGGCCTATGGTGAGGCCACAGACGACCTAGACGTGCGTATCCAGCAGCAGGGTCTACCTGTTCATTCCGCAGCAACTGTGGTTTGGAAGAAGCAGTCCGAGACCGATGCTGCATGGAGAGGATGGGATCCTCCTTCCTCGATCCAGGACTTCGAATCCCCCACCTGGACGGATGGTAGTGTTCAGCCGAACTGGACCGCTGATCCAGTTGGTGTCGTCGCTAATGACGGCACCATGGTCCTTGCCTATCGGCAGGCCACGACGGGTGCGGGTCCCTGGCACGTGAGGATCAAGACCCGTGCTGTGGGCGATTCCGCCTGGACCGAGCGGTACGTCCAGGAAGAGGCCACCCTCCCCGCTCGGGAGCAGGTCTGCGCACTGTTGAAGCTGCCCTCTGGTCGCCTCCACCTGTACATCGTCATCGAGAATGCCATCGCCAGTGGTCAGGGCAACATTCGCCTGTACTACTCCGATGACAGCGGGGATACCTGGTCCTTCGGTGGTGACGTGCTCACCCGTCCAAGCGATGAAATCGCCTCTGGAGCGTCTGTATACAAGCTCCGGGCTGCGTACAAGGATGGCCAGGTCCTACTCCTGGCCAGTTTCAATGACGGTTCTGGTCAGCCATGGGGCTGCTACCAGTATGCTTCGGATGATCTGGGCCTAACTTTCACCAAGATCCAGAAGCTCCAGCCGTCTGGATTGCTGCGGGTCGAGTCGTATGATGTAGTGGCTTCCACCCTCGGTTTCGTCGTGGCTTTCCACCACAACGATATCTCCGCCACGACCGATGGGTTCTACTCCGCCGTCTTCGTGGCAGACGCATTCTCCCCGATGTCCTCGTCAGCGTCTGGCTTCTCGACGGACTCGGAGATCGAGGGCAACTACGGCACCTTCTACGGAGACGGAGAAATCTCCCTGGAGGTCTCCGACGACGGCCGGGTCTGGGCCTACTACTGGACCGCAGCGAATGAGGGTTGGGTAGCCGTCTCCGAGGACGGCGGAACGTCTTGGGAAGACGGCAATATGACCCGTAGGGTCTGGGAGATCAGCTCGGCATCGGGAGCCGACCGTCCCGTCAACGTCGATGCCGTGTGGCACCGTGGCCGCATGGCCCTCGTGGCCAACTGGCAAGCCAGCGTCGGGAACGAGGACGCATCCATCGGTATCTGGTGGCTCGGTGGGTACACCACCTGCCCCATGCCAACCCGAGACCGTGGCCTCAGACTCCAGACAAAGGCAGCCTGGACGTACAACTGGACGCCCATCGAGCGTCCATCCGACATGGGCTGGACCTTCGGCGGCACCGCTGCCGTTGAGACCCTGACCACTGGTCGACTGGTTCAAGTGGCCACTGCTGGCCAGACGGCTGACAACACTCGTGTCGTGGGCTTTGGCTCTGGCAGCCCTGCCGACGGCATCCTCTGCAAGTTTGCACTCATCGTCGCCAGCGGTGGAAATCAGACCACCGACAGGTGTGCTGTGCAGCTCCTGCTGGACGACGCTGCCTCGTTCATTTATCACCTCTCGATCCGCTTCGATGCCTCTGGCTTCTCCGTCTTCGACCAGTACGGTGGCACGCTGGACACCATCAATCACGACATGACCTCCGGTGCGGAGATCATGGTCTCGATGAAGGGCGGTGAGGCCCAGGTCTTCTACGGGCCCTACGAGCCGCATGTCTCCGAGACGGTGTACACGGCATCATCGACATACACGCTGGTCAATGGTGGCGTCGGACCTGGAACCAACCAGGTGGTCTTCGGTGCCTCGGTCACCGACGCCAGCGGTCTTAACGTGGCCTGGCACCACCTCCAGTGGTCCGCCGGTGCGGATGTCGGTGCCATCCAGCCGGTGGAGAGCACCCTGCCCGGCCTCACCGGCCGTGAGCTGTTGGAAGGCATCTTCCTCGGGGAAGAGGTCTTCCTCTCTCCCCGGGGTGGTCCTTGCTGGATCGGCGAAGAGTGGGCCATCACCCGAGAGTATCGGTATGGCCTCGACAAGGCCCTCTACCAGCCGTCGCCCCGGTCCCAGTGGAAGGGATCTGGGACCGTTGCCATCCAGTTCGACCCCCTCCAGGAAAGTCGGGGGTCTTCTCCCATCCTCGGCATCTTCCTCGATGGCAACGCTCCCGAGGTCGACATCAGCCTTCACGACGGCACGTCTTGGGGGACTCCACAGACCGCAGCCCTGGGCCACTCGGTGTCCTTCACCCGCGTCGGGTCGAGGGTCATGCCGTCGACGGCATCCGACCTGTACTTCAGCTTGGATGAGCTGAAGTACGCGACCTTCCACTTCCCGGGCGGCGAGGTCCGGACCGTGCTCGAGAATTCCGAGGGCCTGTGGGATGGGACCGCAGACCTCCCCTGCTCTCTCCGGCTCTCGGGTCTCGATGGCTCCGAGGCCACCTCGGGCACCGCAACCCTGGTTCCACCTCAGGCCACCGTCATCCTCGACCTCCAAGGGGCTGACTACCAGGGTGTCCAGATCGATGTCCCTGCTGACTCGACGATGGGCCGGATCATGGTCGGCTGGGTTCACCCCATCGGGCATGATCCCGACTGGTCCCAGGATGAGGCCCATCTTCCTCAGGTGAGTCTGTCGGTCGCGGATGACCTGCTCACCGCGAGCAAGGTCAACGCCCCTCTCCAGCGCGTGAGGCAGGTCTCCTGGCTTCAGGGAGGCATCGACCTCACATCGGTCCGCAGCCGGTCCCCGGACCTCCTGAAGGGCTCGTCAGACGCTTCTGCTGGGTTCGCTGCATCTCGTCAGGGGACTCCCCTCACCCTGGCTGGGCTCACCCGCCGTCTCGATGGTCCCCACACGCCCATCGTGTACCTGCCTCGGGTCGAGGTGGACTCTGGCCTTCGAGTTCTTCTCCGCCGAGAAGAGCAGTTGTACGGCCGGATCGAGGGTGAGGTCCGTCTCGACACCGTGGTCGGTGAGGAGCTGGAGACAGAAGTCCTCCGGGTGGCCCAGATCACCATCTCCGAGGAGGTCTGATGTTCAGTCGGGCGGAACAGCTCGCAGGGATGGTCTGGCTCCTGGAGGTCGTACTCTCCGGGATGACCTACCGGTTCAGCTCGGAGCCGGTGGAGCTGGTCTCGACCTCAGGACCGCTCTGGTTCGGCGGGGGCATGGACCAGATCTCCAGCTTCTCCGAATCCTTGCCCGTTGTGGGTGAGTTCGACTCGCCTCGGTCGCAGTCGGTCACGGTTTCCTGGACGGATGACCTCCTGGACCTGATGGAGCGGCACCACGACCTTTCCACGGCGACCGGCCGGTTGATGCTCGGTAGCAAGGGTGCGGCGTACGAGCGGGCCCTACTCCTGGTCGAGGGAGACATCTCCCAGGGTGAGTACGGCGAAGACGGGGACCCGGTCAGCTTCACGATCCGAGGCGACGACTACGACGACACGAGCCAGCTCCTCCCCTCGGACATGGTCATCACGGCGAATCACTGGCCTACGGCGGCCGAGTCCGCCATCAACCGTCCCTATCCCCTGATTATCGGCAACCCGGGCAAGGGCGAAGTCAACCATCAGGGCTCCCCCGCTTACGCGGTCGAGGCCACGGGCAGCAACGCTGACTACCTGGTCATCGCCGCGCACCCGGTTGAAGCCACGGAAGTCACCGTCGAGGTCTGGGAGCAGGGTGCCCTGGTCGACTCCGACACGGCAAACACCGACACAGCCATCATCAACGGTCGCACCGTCACCATTCTCGACGTGACCTCCCTCAGCACGACGATCCGGTCCGCACCGGCATGGTCCATCCGTTGGCACGAAGGTGGAGGAATGCTCTCCCCGTACACGGGAGAGGCCATCACCACCGTCGGAGAGGCTGCCCGGTGGCTCGCAGATCAGTCCACGCTTCCCGTGCACTCGGCAGCATGGGCCATCCTCCAGGTCCGCTTCCCCTGGACGTTCTCGACTTACATCGATGAGCCCGCGTCCGCGATGGACATCCTCCAGGAGCAGGTCCTACCCCTCATCCCCGTGGGCATTGTTGGCTCTTCTGCGGGTCTCATGCCTGTCGAGTGGCGGTATGACGCCACAAGGTCCGAGGCCGTCACCATCATCGAGGAAGGCGTCAACGCCTCCCGGGTCGGTGGCATCGAGTACGTGAAGGCTGCCCGGGATGTCTTGCAGGATCTCCGGGTCGGGTACTGCATCGATGGTTCCGGAGACTCCAGGTCCTGGTTGAACTTCGGAGACCCCCGAAACAACGACCAGGAGACCGCGACCGTCAACAGCCGTGCCAACGCCCTGTACTTCCCGGATCGTCCTGGTCGTACCGAGGTCATCGAGCAGACGGGAATCACGACCGCAGCGACAGCCATGCGGTTCGCCTGTTGGAAGATCCTGGCCATCGGTCGGAGTCCACGAGCAGTCACCTACCAGCGCCCCATCGGTGAAAGGTGGCTTCGCATCGGGGATGTTGTCCTTGTCGAGGACCCCGATGTTCGCCTTTCTGAAGAGCTGGGGATCGTCATCGAGCGGAGTCTCACGACTTCCGAGGTCTCGGAAGTGACAATCCACATGTTGTCCTCGTTGCAGACGATCCCACAGAGGACCGGAACTGGTTCCTATGATGTGCCCCCTCCCTGGGTTCTCGGCAACTGATCCGGTCCCAATACTCCTCCTATGTTGTTGGTAGGGTGGGAGGAAGTACTATGGCAGGCATTAATCTAAACAATCCCCGGGTGATCAAAACCATCCAACGGATGTTCTACGCTCGATTCGCCGGGTGGGTGGTCTCGGAAGGTATGGATGCGGAGGATGTCCTCCAGGATGTCTATCTCGGCATCATGGCACGCAACGACGGAAAGAACCCCTGGAAAAGGGGAGGCGGCTACAAGAGGTCCACGTACATCTACATGGTGATCCAGGCCGTCGTGAGGAACAAGGTCAGGGACCACCACAACGCCATCCGGCGCATGGGAGTACTCGGCCCGCAGAGCGATGCTGCCCTCAATCACTCCCTTCACAGCGACATGAGCTGGCCCAAGAAGCCGGCAAAGAACGATGGGTAGTACGTAGAGTGAGGTCTTCTTGTCCACCGACCAAAACACTACGCAGTCTGTTGCCATCCCGATGTCCGTCCTCAAATGGGCCGCTCCCGTCGTCATCGGTATGGTGATCGGGGGTGGTTCCGCCACCGGTCTGACGGCGTGGGCATCCGCTGCTGACCTAGCAGCACTCGGTGATGATGTCGCCACCCTCTCCCGGGAAATCCAGGAACTACGACTGGAAATCATCGAAGACCGCTGGCGGCGTTCGGACCACGAGAAATGGTCCACGAACATCCTGGAACCTCGCCTTGAAAGCCTTGAGTCCCGCGTCTGGGACCTCGAACGACGGGAATAACCATGGCCTACTCCTCGACCATTACCACCTACAAGGACCGCGACAGCATCATCGTCGAGGTCTCCGAGACCGACGTGTCCTCTTCTGATGAGGCCACGATCAACGTCGGCTACCAGATGCTCATCCTGGACCGCATCCTGTGCGAGCTGGACTCGGGGACTGGGACCACCGTGGACCCGATCCTTGAAGGTGAGGACGCGGGTTCCAACAGGCGGGTCCAGTTGGAGAACCTGACCCCCGACGCGGTCATCGACGAGTCTGTCTCCGGTGGCCTCCGGGTGTTCTCGGCCGGAGGTGACTTCTACCTGAGGACGGAGCCGGATGCCGGTGCCGACAACGTAGTCCGGACCATTCTCTACTTCCGCCGGGTCGCCTAATGACCCTGGCTCGCCCTCACATCCGGTCCGACCGGTCACTCTGGCCTGTCTACCGGGCGCAGCCTGACCAGGGCACGGTCGTAGAAGTCGGCGGCACTGTCACCGCTGGTGTCCCGGGTCGGGTGACCTTCACGCTCCCCGCAAGCGGGCACAACGACATCACGCAGGGCGTGTACGTCATCGAGCGTGCCGTGGATGTGCTGGGCCGGGTGCTGGCACCGCTACCTGCGGACACCGACGCCACAACCCTCTCCCAGGTGGTCTCTGGCCTTCTCACGGTGCAGGAGGTCAACCCTCCGACCCTGGGCAACGGCGTCCAGGTCGTGGCCGGTGTGGGCATCGGTGCGACCGCTGCGGATGTCTTCGCGGTCTCGTCCTCGGATGGGATCAGCTTCGGAGGGGGCTACGACTTCGCCAGCACGAGAGCGGTCTACCCCTGGCGCTGGGCTGCTGGCTGGACCACCCTCTCCACTTCCGCCCATGCCGACATCCGAGAGATGGCCGTCGAAGGCACGTGGGGGCCAGGTCCTGCACAGCCGCATGGCATCGGTGTCGGTGGCAACCACCTGACGACCCGAGGCAACGGCCTCCTGGCCACCCTTCTTGCCGCCCATGCGGGCCTCGACTGGTGGATCATCTACGGCGCGTTCCGGTCCGGGGTGTCCTCCGGCTCAGAGTCGGTGACCGTGGACATCACGTCTGACCTCCTCCAGAGGGTCCGATGATGGCACTACTCGTCACCCTAGATGATGGCACTGTCTACGAGGGGGTCTGGCACTACCGCGTAGGTGCCATGCCTGGCAGCGGGGACCAAGTCATCTCCCTTTCCGACGACTCCGGAGAGGAGACAACGGTCCTGGCCGCCGACGTGGCCACGGTGGCGCTCGACCCTAGCCCGTCCCCGCCCCCGACAGTGAGGGTGCGGTGAAGCGTCTCGACCTCAGCAAGGTGGACCAGATCATCGTCCACCACACCGCGAGCCCTCGGAGCACGACCCTGGCCCAGGTCCGGCGTTGGCACAAGGCCCGTGGGTTCGATGATGTCGGCTACCACTGGTTCATCGACGGCAAGGGTCGGGTCCAGCAGGGCCGCTCCCTCCGCTACCGTGGTGCCCACTGTGCCGGGCAGAACTGGCGGTCCGTCGGCATCGCCGTCGCTGGCGACTTCGAACTCGTCGAGCCCACCGAAGACCAGCTCACTTCGCTCTGGGCCCTCATCGAGGCGACCCGGAAGCAGCTCCCCCGAGACGACGTCCAGGTCACCGGCCACCGGGACCACAGCGACTCCGTCTGCCCGGGAGATCACCTGTACGACCTGCTCCGAGAGCGGTTCGGCATCCCCCCTGTTGATGGAGAAGACCATGGTTGATGAAGAGAAGACGAAGAAGCGAGGACGTGGCCGCAAGGTCTGGCGGGCCATCCGTCGTGCCTTGCCTGCCCTCTGGCGTGCCATCGCGGCCAGCTCGGACGAACTGATCGAGGCTCTGGCCGATGGCCGTATCACCGGTCCCGAGGCGGTTGAGATCGGGATCGCCTTTGGGTCTGCTCTCGCGGATGAGAGTACCGAAGACTAGGCTAGAGATCGATTTCTAAGCTTGCTCCTTAGAAAATCTAAGACTAGTCATGAATGATCCGAGGGTCGCCCCCGTCCCCCGGATGTCCAAAAGGAGGACTCATGCGACTGATCTCGACCCTGGCTCTGGCCCTCGCCCTCCCCGCGTGCTCGTTCCACTACGATGGTCCTGGCGGTCTCCCCGACGAGCCCGCCGGCATCACGGCGGACATCGTTGGGGAAGACGGCACCGAGCTGACCGTCTCCTGCACCAACGAGAACTCCCAGGGACGTCGGTATGAGGCGATTCAGGGGTGGGAGATCGAGTGTGAGCCGGGTGGCGACAGCGACTCTGGACGCGTCCTGGCCATCATGGATCCGGACCGGGAGATCGTGACGGCCCACCTCCAGGGGCTCCGGGCCGACCCTCGCGACAACCCGTCCGAGTGGGAAATCACCCACCTGGACGAGGAAGCCCGTCGCATCGTCGGATGGATGGTCCAGGAGGACGACGACGCGTCCATCAGCATCGAGTGGGACGTGAACTACGAGGTCATCTACGACTGATCGGGAAGACCTCGACCCCACTTCAACGACAGGCGATCCCATCCATCGGGGTCGCCTGTTGTGCTTATTGGGGGGCGCTGAAGTCCAACTCTGGTGGCGGGCTCGAAGGGTCTAGAGTACGTCCTAGAAACTCCGGGGAGACCCATGACGATTCAGTTGCCGAACAACCCCAAAGAGGATCAGTACGAGGACCTCATCGTGGCCACCCTCTTGGCCAGTGGGTACTACACCGAGTCGCGGCTCATCATGAAGGATGGGGAGAACAAGACCGAGATCCTGGAGCTGGATGCTCTGGCCACCCCGGTGAATGACTACACCAACCGGGTCATCGTTGAAGCCAAGTCGGGGAAGTCTGGCACCGGCCACAAGGAGCTGTTCAAGCTGTACGGCCAGGCGATGTACACAGGCACGTCCAGGGCGTGGTTGGTGCATCTGCTTGAACATGACGAGCCAAAAGCCGCCGCCATGCAGGAGGTGTCGGACGGAATCGACGGGTGCGAGGTTCGAGCGATCCGGGTGAGCCTTGAACAGCTCAAGGATGACGATCACGACGACCCCTTCCCACTCGCCATCGACAGCGAGTCCTCAGTTCGAGACCTCGTCCTGGGCACGGCGTGGTGGGGCCGCATTGCGGACAGGCTTGCCCAGACTTCGTTGAAGCACTGGATCAAGTCCTACGGCAAGGAGCCCCCGGCGGAGGTGGGAGCCTGCAAGAACTACTGCGATGGAGTGGAGCGAAGCCTCTTCAAGAAGACCCCTCTGGGTCGTGCCGACGCCCTGTACGACCAGTACAAGGCCCACGGCAAGGTCTACGGGAATGCCGCAGCTCTCCTGGCTGGAGACAAGACGGAGGTCTTCAGAGCCTACACCGGGACCCACAAACACCTGCACGTCCAGCACCTGATGGCGACCCAGGGGAGGGCTAGACTCGCGATCATCAAGAATGCCTACGACGAGATCCTGCGTCGACGAGCAAAAACGGATGGCGGCAGCACCGACGAGTTCGTCTTCGGAAACATGACCTGGGCCGCGTTCCTGGAGGCTACGTTCCTCCCCACCAACTTTCAGCGTGGGCTGAAAGAGCTGGACCACTTCAAGCACGCCGAACGCCTCGCCTACTTCTTCCAGATCTTCACCGAAGTCCTCGGTGGGTTCTACTTCCCGGAGGACCCCGGAGATATGGAGTTGGTAGCAGCCGCAACCGGGATGCCTGTGGAGGACATCCCGACGGCACTTGACTTCATGGACAGGTTCTTCCCGCTGGCACAGGGCGCTTCCTGGTTCCATTCCATCAACGGCGGGATCAGGATCCTCAAGGGGGTGCCTGGCTACCTTCGTGGGACCGGGTGCTTCTACAGGCAAGCTGCCCATGGCATCAAAGACTATGGAGAGCAGTACTCCTACGCAGCAGGGTTCCCCCTTTCGGCGTGGCACAGTGCGTTGTACAAGACCCTGGAACCCGAGCTGAAGGTCGACGACGAGCCTGCCTAGCGGAGCTTCCGGAGCTTCCGGAGCTTGACCGGGTCCACCACAAACCTGGGGAGTGTCGGGACTTTCGGCTTCCTCATCCTGACTACCGCCCGAGAGGGACGGGCTTGGACACTCCGGCGGACCACGGCTCGGACCGCCGCCTGCTGGCCGGTGACCTTGCGATGGCACTCCCAGCACAGGATGCGGCAGTTCCAGACCTGATCGGGTCCGCCCATGAACCTGGGCACCATGTGGTCAGCCTCCCAGCCGTCTGTGCGAGCCCGGCCACGGTTCGCCCACTTGACCTGCTTCTGGCAGCTCTGGCAGTGAGCGAGTCCTCCGCCGTTGCCAGCACGCTTCCAGGCGAGCCGAACTGTCTTGTCGGTGAACGCCATCGGTCCTCCTTCATCTCAAGGGTAGCACGGGCCGGGCCAAAATCTGTCCGCTAGCCCAACGGGTCAGGGTCCAAGACCTCGAAGCGGGTCCTGACCTCCACCACGGTCGCTGTGCCGTCGGGTCTGGCTCGAAGCAGCTCCAGCCGTCTCCCACCCGCTAGGTGCATCAGAACGATGCGGCCAGTCCGGGTGACCTGGTCCTCGGTCCAGCGGATGCGGGCCCCGACTCTGGGCAACATGGGCAACATGAAGACTCCCCCCTCAAGTGGGGAGGTTCTATCGCTCTTCTGCGAGAACGGGAGTGAAATCCGAGGCCGTTCTCCCATTGCCCGGCTCTGCCAAGCCTTCTCTGGCATCCGAGGGAGGGTGTTCCAGGTGGGCTCCGCAGTTCCCGCACTCCACACCGGTCCGGTCTTCGAGCGTGCCGCACTCTGGGCAGACGGCATCAGCGACGAAGGGGGAGGTTGGGCCAGAGACGTATCGCCAGTGCATCGAGACTCCTGGTTGCGTCTCGCTGTACCGAGGACCCCGGGAATCGAAGAGCCCCCACCCGGATGGGTCCGCTGCGATGTTCGAACCGGGCTGGGCCACCTGGTCTGCGGTCGTGCTGGTCATGTCGGACCTCCGGCTTCATCGGAGATCCTGCTAGTCAGCGGGCCACCCTCGACGACCGAACCTGCACTGTCGTAGACCCGGTGATCCCGTAGCAGACGGGATCGTCCGTCCAGCCGTCGGAAGAGTCGCTGGCCCTTCTGGCCGAGCCGGAACCGCAAGTGACGGCCGCCGACACTCCAGCGACCAGAACATGTCACATTAGCCGGCGGGGGATCTCGGTCCTGTGGGCCGCAGGCGTGTTGCCCAGATGTTGCCCAAGCTGCCCCCGGGCAACATCGCGGGGAGAGAAGCGGAGACCGCCCCACTCCGCAGCAGCACGACCTGGGCAACATGTGCCCCAGATGTGCCCCAGCCCCGTTGGGCAACATGGGCAGGATGCTGAGACGCTGATCCCGTTGCCACCGGGATCATCGGTCAGGACTTGGGCAACATATGGGCAACATGGGAAGCCCAACTAGGCCCAACTAGGCCCAAAAACAGCGATACCCGGAGACTTTACATCTCCGGGTATCGACCGTGAAACCTGCGATTTCGAAGAGAGTGACCCCAACGGGATTCGAACCCGTGTTGCCGGGATGAAAACCCGGTGTCCTGGACCTGACTAGACGATGGGGTCAGAAGTGCGCGGGGGGCGACCTCCGCAGCCGGTGCCGAATACCCCCTCCGGGGCCCATCTGGCAACCGGTTCTGTGAACTGGGATGGGCCGCACAGGGCTCGAACCTGTGACCCTCGGATTAAAAGTCCGGTGCTCTTCCGACTGAGCTAGCGGCCCACGAAGACTCCGCAGCTAACGAGAGGAACGGACGGGGGCAACGAGCTCCCCCTACCGGGTGAACAGCTCCCCTCGCAGGATCGTCTCGCTGCGGCCCGGGCCCACGGAGACGAGCTCGACCGGCAGGCCGACCAGCTCCTCGATGTGGGCGATGTAGCGCAGGCAGTTGGCGGGCAGGTCAGCCATGGTCTTGCAGTGACGCAGGTCTTCCTTCCAGCCGGGAAGGGTCTCGTACACGGGCTCTACGCCCTCGAGGCGAGCGGGGAAGCCCGCGTCGGGGTCGTGGCCGGCGTAGCCGATGCAGACCGGGATCTCGTCGAACTCGGAGAGCACGTCGAGCTTGGTCAGCGCCAGGCGGGTGAGGCCGTTCACCTGGGCAGCGTGACGCACCAGGACGGCGTCGAACCAGCCGCAGCGCCGCGGACGACCGGTCGTGGCGCCGAACTCGTGGCCGATCCGCTGCAGCGCCTGGCCGGGCTCGTCGGTGTCCTCGGTCGGGAAGGGGCCGGCACCGACGCGGGTGGTGTAGTCCTTGACGATGCCGACGACCTCGTCGATGTGGGTCGGCCCAACGCCCGAGCCGGCACACGCGTTGCCTGCCACGACGTTGGACGAGGTGACGAAGGGGTAGGTGCCGTGGTCGACGTCGAGGAACGTGCCCTGGGCACCCTCGAACAGGATGCTACCGCCGCGCTTCTGGATGCCGGCGAGGAGCGCGACCGCATCGGTCGCGTAGCGGGCGAGCTTGTCGCCATAGGCCAGGTACTCCGCCAGGATCTCCTCGAGGTCCATGGCCTGCGCGCCGTACCACTCGGTCAGCATGCGGTTCTTCTCTGGGAGCACCGCTGCCAGGCGCAGGCGCAGCGCCTCGGGGTCCAGCAGATCAGCCACCCGGATGCCGCGCCGGGCCACCTTGTCCTCGTAGCAGGGGCCGATCCCGCGCTTGGTCGTGCCGATCTTCTGCCCGCCCGCCGTGGACTCGCGCAGGGCGTCGAGCTCCCGGTGGTAGGGCATGATGACGTGGGCGGTGCTGGACACGGCCAGCTGACCGTCGCGCAGGGGGTGACCCGCCTGCTCCAGCTGCTCGACCTCGCGCAGCAGGACCGCCGGGTCCACGACCACGCCGTTGCCGACGACGCAGGTGGTCTCCGGACGCAGGATGCCGCTCGGGATCAGGTGGAAGATGGACTGCTTGCCGTCCACGACCAGCGTGTGCCCCGCGTTGTTGCCGCCCTGGAAGCGGACGACCGCGTCCACGGTACGGGACAACACGTCGACCACCTTGCCCTTGCCCTCGTCGCCCCACTGGGCGCCAACCACGACCACGTTCGGCATCTGTGCTCCTGGCGGCCATCCGGGTGCCGCGCGGCCATGGGCCTTAACCCGATCGGCGATCTTCGCCGGTGTCGTGGTCGTCGGGGTGGTCGTCTTCACGCGATGCCGACGCGGACCGACGCGGGCTGGCGACGGAGCCGTGGGGGTGGGCCTTGCGGTGCACGTCGCGCAGCGCCTGGGTGCTGACGTGGGTGTAGCGCTGGGTCGTCGACAGGGACGCGTGGCCCAGCAGCTCCTGGATGCCGCGCAGGTCCGCGCCGTGGTCGAGGAGGTGGGTGGCGAAGGCGTGGCGGAGCGCGTGGGGGTGCAACCCGCCCTCCCCTGCCTGCAAGCCCAGCTTTCGGATGACTCGGTGCATGGAGCGTACGGTGAGACGTCCGCCGCTGCGGTTGCGGAAGACAGCGCCGGTGACCCCCGCGTCGCGCAAGGCCTGGAACGCGGCGATCGCCGGCGGCCCGATCACGGCCTGGCGCGCCTTGTTGCCCTTGCCGGCACGCACCTGGACCACCCCGCGCCCGAGGTCGACGTCTTCCCAGTCGAGGGCCGCCGCCTCGCTGACCCGTAGACCCGCGCCATACAGGAGCTCGGCCAGGGCGCGATCGCGCGGGCTGGCGATCCCGTCGAGCACCTCGGCGACCGCGACCTCGCCGGGAACGTGGGGCAAGCCCCGGCCCACCCGGGGACCGCGCAGCCGCTCGGCGGGCGAGGCGTCGATGGCGCCCTCGCGCTGGCGCCACCGGAAGAAGGTCCGCAGGGCGGCGACGTGACGGCTCACCGTGGCCGCCTTGCGCCCCTGGCCCACCTGGACGAGGAACGTGCGGCAGTTCAGGGCGGTGGCCGCGTCGAGGTCGACGGGGTCGAGGGACTCGGCGAAGCGGAGCAGGGTGTGGCGATAGGCGCGACGGGTGTGCTCCGACATGCCTCGCTCGGCGCGAAGGTGTTCTTCGAACGCCTCGATTCGCTCGTCGATCCTCACGAGAACAGGAGCGGCCAGTCCTCGGCCAGGATCCCTTCCCCGTCGGACAGCTCCTGAGCGCCGCGGGCGAAGAGCTGGCGTGCGGCCAGCTGGCGCAGGGTGGGCAGATCGATGACCCGCTCCTCGCTCGACTCGGCCTCACCGGCCGCCTCGACGAAGAGCTGGGCGAGCTCGGTCTCGTCGAAGTGTCCGAAGTCGCGCAACAGGTAGGCGAACCGGGTGGCGGGACCGGTCAGGCGAACGCGGAGCGGGAGCATCAGGAACCTCGGGACGGCACGAATCGCTGGCCCGGCAGCCGGACCACGTCACCACGTACCTCGAGCCGCGCCAGCTTCGCCAGCACGTCGGTGACCGGCATGCCCGCACGTCGGGCGATCTCCGAGGGCACTGCACCGGTTCCGAGGTGCTCCAGCAGGGGGTCGATGAGCATCAGCTGAGGGTCGAGCGCACCCACGACCTCGTCGGCGAAGGCGTCGACGTCGTGGATGCAGCGGGCGCCGTCCGCGAGCAGGGAGAGGCAGCCCGCGCTGGAGGTGACGCCGAGCGCGGCGGGCACCGCGAACACCGGGCGATCGAGCGAGGCCGCCTCCGCCGCGGTGATCAGCGCCCCGCTCTTGAGCGGCGCCTCGATCACCGCGACCACGACGGACAAGGCGGCGATCCAGCGGTTGCGCTGCGGGAACGACCACCGGGTAGGGTTGAACTCGTCCGGCAGCCCGCTGACCACCGCCCCGCCCTGCTCGACGATGGCCCGGCGCAGCGCGGTGTGGCTGCGCGGGGACGTGCAGCCCAGGCCGTGACCCAGCACGGCGACGGTGGTCCCAGCCCCGGCGTCGAGGGCGGCGCGGTGGGCGTGGCCGTCGATCCCCCGGGCCAGGCCGCTGACCACGACGCCACCGCGCTGGGCGACCGCCCCCCCGAGGTGGCGCGCGACGGCCGCCCCATACGGCGTGCACGCCCGGGTGCCGACCACGCCCACACAGCACGCGGCGAGCACGGTCGGGTCCCCCTCCACGCACAGGACGGGTGGCGCGTCGGGCAGGAGCCCGAGTCGGGCCGGATAGTCCGCGTCTGCCCTCGTGATTGCGAGCCCCAGGGTCTGCTCCGCCGGGCGCTCCAGCCACTCCCGCGCCAGATGCTGGGACACGCCGAGCGCCTCCAGCTCGGCCACGCCGCAGCGCTCCAGCGCGCGCCAGCCTCCAGCCCAGGTGGCCAGCTCTTCCAGATCGACCCTGCCCGCCAGCCGCCGCGCACCGGCCCAGAACGGCGAGATATCCTCGGCCATCGTCCCCTCCCCCGCATCGGGGAGGTCCTAGCTCACAGTTCCCAACGTGGAGAATGGCCCGAGATTTCCGCCCGCACTCCGGCGGAGCGAGGTCATTCCGCGCGGCTGCGCAGGGCGACCGGCACGCTGCGGTCCATCGCGCCCAGCGCATCGAGCAGGGCGGCGCGGGTGGCCCGGGCCGCCTCGACGTCCTCGCCCCCGACGATCACCAGCGCGACCTCGTCTTCACCCTCGACCAGGCGCGACTCGAACCCCTCGACCGCGAGCGCGTCCTGCAGGGCTCGGGCGTCGTCCGCGTCGGACAGCGTCAGCACGAGATCCATCGGGCGCAGGCCCACCTGACCGGCGGCGACCACCGCGCCACCATCGGACTCGGCGCCGGGGAGCGGCACACCCGGGTCCTCGGCCACGCCGGTCAGCGTGTCGGGGAAGGTCAGGGTGTCCACGCCGTCCTGAGCCACCGCCCGGGCGTCCACGCGGGCGAGCAGGTCGACCAGCGACTCCTCTGGAGCGGAGAACCCGGCCTCCGGAGCGGGAGCGCTCGCCGAGGCCGGCGCCGAGCGGGCCAGCGCCATGCCGACGAAGAAGCTGCACACCGCGAGGAGCACCACGCCCACCGAGAGGGCCCACAGGTGTCCGCGGGAGATCCAGAGGTCCCGCGCGCGCCGTTGCCTGGCCAGCTCACCCATGATCGATCTCCTCGCCGTCGAGATCATCCGTCCAAACAGGCTCAGGATGCCAGGGGAACACGTCCACGTCGATCATAGCCGCGTACGCATCTGGCGCCCGCTCGATGAAGTGACGGACAGAATCCATGACTTCGCGTACCACGGATCCATCGTTTCCGCCGGTCGTGCAGACGATCTCCTGCTGGCCGGGGTGCTCGCTGCCGAGCTCGTGGAACGTCACGTTGAAGCGACTGCGGATCCGGTCCCTCATCGCACGAAGCGCCTGGCGGCGATCCTTGAGGGATCGCGCACCAGGCACCACGATGGTGGCCTTCAGGACTCCGATGAACACGTCCTTGGCCATCGGATCAGGCGCTGACCTGCTCCATGGCGTACACCTCGAAGATGTCGCCCTCTTCCAGGTCGTTGAAGCCGTCGAGGGCGATACCGCACTCGTAGCCAGACTTGACCTCGCGCACGTCGTCCTTGAAGCGCTTCAGGGAGCCGATGCCGCCTTCCCAGATCATCTTGCCGTCGCGCATGACCTTGACCTTGTTGTTCCGGCCAACGACGCCGTCGGTCACGTAGCAACCGGCGATGGTGCCGATACGGCTGATCTTGAAGATGGCGCGAACCTCGACGGAGCCCTTGCGGACCTCCTCGTACTCGGGCTCGACGAGACCGTTGAGCGCGGCCTCGACCCGGTCGAGCAGGCCGTAGATGACCTCGAACAGCTCGGGCTTGACGCCGACCTCGTCCGCGAGCTTGCGGGCGTTGGCGTCCACCTTGACGTTGAAGCCGAGGAGGAGGCCGCCGTTCGCGGTGACGAGGTTGACGTCGGACTCGTTGATGTTGCCGACCCCGGAGTGCAGCAGGCGCAGCTCGGTGCCGTCGATCTCCATCTTCTCCAGCGCACCCTTGAGCGCCTCGACCGAGCCCTGCACGTCGCCCTTGAGGACGAGCATGAGGGTCTCGCGGTGCTCCTGGGCGGCCGCGGCGAACAGATCCTCGGCAGTGGCGCGGGTCTGCTTGGCGAAGCTGGCCTGCTTCTTCTGCTCGGCGCGGTGATCCGCGACGGCGCGGGCGTCCTTCTCGGTCTTCACGACCGTGAAGACGTCACCGACCGAGGGCACCTCGGAGATGCCGAACAGCTCCACCGGGGTGCTGGGGCCGGCGGTCTTGATGCGCTTGCCACGGTGGTCGACCATGGCGCGGACGCGACCGAAGGCGCTGCCGAGGACGACGTTGTCACCGCTCTTGAGCGTGCCCTTCTGGATGAGGACCGACGCCACGGCGCCGCGGCCACGCTCGACCTTGGCCTCGATGACCGTGCCCTCCGCGGGACGATCCGGGTTGGCCCCGAGCTCGAGGACCTCGGTCTGCAGGGCGATGGACTCGAGCAGGTCATCGATACCCTCGTTCTTGAGGGCGGAGATGGGCACGAACTGCACGTCACCACCCCAGTCCTCCGGCACCAGGCCGTACTGGGAGAGCTCCTGCATGATCGGCTCGGCGCTGGCGCCGGCCTTGTCCATCTTGTTGACGGCGACGATGATCGGGACCTCGGCGGCCTTGGCGTGGTTGATCGCCTCGACCGTCTGGGGCTGCACGCCATCGTCAGCGGCGACGACCAGGACGACGATGTCCGTCACCTCGGCGCCGCGGGCGCGCATGCTGGTGAACGCGGCGTGACCCGGGGTATCGAGGAAGGTGATGGTCTCACCGTTCCAGTCCACCTGGTAGGCACCGATGTGCTGGGTGATGCCGCCGGCCTCGCCCTTGGCCACCCGCGCCTCGCGGATGGTGTCGAGCAGGGTGGTCTTGCCGTGGTCGACGTGGCCCATGATGGTGATGACGGCGGGACGGGGCTGCAGATCCTCGTCTTCCTCCTCCACCGCGAAGTGCTGGAGGATCTTGTCCTCCTGGAAGCCCACGTTCTCGGTCTCGTAGTCGAACTCCGACGCCACGACGGTGGCGGTCTCGAAGTCGAGCATCTGGTTGACCGTGACCATGGAGCCCATCTCCATGAGGGAGCGGATCAGGACCGTGGCCTTGAGGCCCATCTCGTGGGCCAGCTGGCCGACCGAGATGACGTTGTCGATCCGGACCTTGCGCTTCTCCGCCTTCATCGCGACGGTGCTGGAGCCGGGCGGGCCCTTGCGGCGGCCGCGCTTGCTGCGGCGCAGCATGTCACCGGGCACCTGGGACTTGCCACGACGACCGCCTCCGGCGCCACCGCCAGGACCGGACTTGCGGCCACGGCGGTTGTCGAAGGAGCCACCGGAAGCGACGCGACGGCGACCGCGACGGTTCGCGGCGTCGTCCCCAGAGGCGGGCGGGGCTCCGCCGACGCGACCGCGCGGGCCGGGACCGGCGTTCTGGGCCTCCATCCGGCGGCGCCAGGCCTCGGGGTTCGTCGGGTCGTAGCCGGGCGGGGGCTTGACGACCGCGGCACCGAGACCGGTGAAGCGGGCGGTGTCCTCGCGAGGCGCCGGTTCCTTCGCCGGCTCCGCCGGAGCGGCAGCCGCCGGCTCCGCGGCAGGAGCAGGGTCGGCCTTGGCAGCCACGGGCTCCGGAGCCTCGACGGGTGCGGCGGGAGCTTCGGCAGGAGCGGCGGCGGCAGCCTCGGCTGCGGCCTTGGCCTCCGCCTCCTTGGCCGCGGCGGCTTCACGCTGCTCGGCCTCGGCCTTCGCCTGAGCCTCTGCCTGGGCGCGCGCCTCGGCCTCGGCCTTCGCCTTGGCTTCAGCCTCACGCTTGGCCTCGGCAGCCTTCTCGAGCTCGGCGCGCTGGCGGGCCTCTTCGGCCTCGCGCTCTGCGGCGGCCTTCTGCTCGGCCTCGGCCGCGCGAGCGGCGGCCTCGTCATCCACGGCGACGCGACGACGGCGCGGGGTGGCGGCAGGACTCGCTTCAGCACTGCCCGATGCAGGACGACGACGCACCACGCGACGGGAGACGCGCTTGGTGGTCGACGAGCGCTCGCCGGGCTCAGAACGGCCCGACGTGGTGGGTGCCGAGCGGGACGTGCTGGTCCCGCTGCGGGAGATGCGCTCGAGGAGGTCCTTCTTTGACATGAAACCCCTTTCGGACAGAGGGATGAACCCCTGTGGCCGTCATGGACGACGAAGACTCTTGGTGGCTCGCAGGACGCCGGGAAGACGGCGCCACAGGTGAGCCGCGATGCGGCCCCAGACGCGTGGTGAACGCGCCCGCGGCCCGTATCCCAGCAGACCGGGTCGGTGCCATGCGGCGACGATCCGACCCGTTCAGGGGGCGCGATTCGTCACCGTTGGGAGGCTCCGTCCCGCGCGGCGTCGGCCTTAACCCAGGTCTCGCAAGCGGCGCAACTGGCGGCGCAGGAAGGCCGAGCCGCGGGTCGGACGGACCCCCAGCGCAGCCCGAGCGCCCCGCCCCGTTCGGGTCCCGAGCGCCTCCCGGCCGATCGGCAGGGTCACGAAGATGACGTCGTGTACGCGTTCGCCCGCCTCCTCCGCCTCTTCGCGGGCGCGGTCGGCCGCCGTGCGCAGGGACTGCACCGTGCGCGGACTCGCGTCGTCCGCCAGGACGACCTGCCGAACGGCGCCCGCCAGGATCTCGCTGACGAGCTTGTCGTGGCCGCCGACCAGGGAGCCTGATGCCGCAGCCATGCTCACCCCATCGAGTGCAGCACGATGAAGCGCCTCCTGGATGACCTCCGCGAGGTCCTTCGTCTCGACCGGACCCCCCAGGGCGTGACCCAGTCGACCCGCCTTCTTGGTGAGTGGGGTCACACAGGCCGCGCGAGGGTGGATCCAGGCGCCGCGTCCGGGGAGCTTGCCCGGCAGGTCGACCACCACGATCCCTTGGACCGGATGGCGCACCAGGCGGATCAGCTCGTCCGAGCCGCCCTTGTCACGGCAACCGACGCAGGTCCGCTGGGGCCCCGCCGGGCGTGCCGACGGGGTCTCGGGCTCCGATCCTCGATGGCCCTTGCGACCCACGATCCACCACCCGTTCCCTGGGACTACAGCTCTTCGGGGAGGTCGTCCTCGGCGCCACCATCGTCGGTGTCGCCGCCGTCGTCGGTGTCGACATCGTCCTCGGTGTCGCCGCCGTCGTCGTCGTGCCCGTCGTCGTCAGAGCCCTCGTCCTCGCCCCGGCGACGCGCAGCCTCCTCCATGATCAGCTGGCCGACGACCTCGTCCGCCGCGTCGACGATCTGCTGACCGGCCTCCTCGTCGATGCCGAGGATGGCCGCGATCTCGGTAGCGTCGCTGTCTGCGACCTCCTGGGCCGTCTGGAAGCCCGCGCCGACCAGGTACTCGACCTGGGTATCGTCGATGATCGCAATGCGGCCGATCTCGTCACGGGCATCGTCGAGCATGGCGGCGTGCTTGGAGTCGGAGAAGATGTCGATGCGCCAGCCGGTGAGCTGGGCGGCGAGCCGCACGTTCTGACCGCGGCGACCGATCGCCTTGGCGAGCTGATCGTCGGGGACGATGAGCTCCATCGTGTGGGTGGACTCGTCGATGTAGACGCGGCTGACCGAGGCCGGCGCGATCGCGTGCACGATGAAGCGGGCCGGGTCCGGGTGCCAGGGGATGATGTCGATCGCCTCGCCGCGGAGCTCGCCCACGACGGCCTGGACCCGGGAGCCCTTGAGACCGACGCACGCGCCCACCGGATCGACGTCGGGGTCGATGCTGGAGACGGCGATCTTGGCGCGGTGGCCCGGCTCACGGGCGCAGGCCTCGATCCGGACGATGCCCTCGTAGATCTCGGGCACCTCCATCTCGAACAGCTTCATGAGCAGGCCCGGATGGGTCCGGGACAGCACGACCTGGGGCTGCCGGGTGGCGCGGGTGATGTCGAGCACGAAGGCCTGGACTCGGTCGCCGGGGCGGTAGGTCTCCGTCGGCACCTGCTCGCGGCGGGGCAGGATGGCCTCCGCGCGGTTGAGGTCGACGATGATGTTGCCCTTCTCGAAGCGGCGCACGATGCCGGTGATGAGCTCGCCCTTGCGGTCCTTGAACTCGTTGAACACGAGCTCGCGCTCGGCGTCGCGCATCTTCTGGATGATGACCTGCTTGGCGGTCTGCGCGGCGATGCGGCCGAGGTCGTCGATCTCCATGAGGATGCCGAGCGAGTCGCCGATCTCGCAGTCGGGGTCCAGCTCGCGGGCCTCCTCCAGCTCGATCTCGATGTCCTCGTCCTCGATCTCCTCGACGACGGTGTGGTACTCGAACAGCTCGACCTCGCCGAGCTCCTCGTTGTACATGGCCTCGATGTCGCGGGTCATGCCGTACTTGCGACGGGCCGCGGCGACGATCGCGCTCTCCAGGATCTCGATGACCACGTCCCGGGGAATGTTCTTCTCCCGGGTGATCGCATCGACCAGACGCTCCAGGTCACTGGTGATCATCGCTGTCCTCCGGCTTGATGGTGGGCGCGCCCTGCTGGCCGAGCGCCTCGAACTCTTCGAGGGTCAGGTCCAGGTGCGCCCGTTCGATGGTGTCCACGAAAAATGCGTGCTCCTCGCCGTCGACCGTGACGAGGACGTCTTCGTCCCGCGTGCCCGCGATCTCGCCGGTGAAGCGACGACGCGGCGGGCCGGGCTCCAGGCGGACCCGGACGCGGTAGCCGACGAAGCGCTGGAAGTCGGCGAGGCGCTGGACCGGACGCTCGATGCCGGGGCTGCTCACCTCGAGGATGTAGCTGCCCTTCACGGGATCGGCGGCGTCCAGCAGGGGCTCGACCGCCCGGCTGACCTTGGCGCAGTCCCCAGCACTCACCCCACCGCCGACGCCCGGCGGCTGGTCGATGGACAGCCGCAGCACGGCACGCCCGGCAGGGTTGCCGGTCCACTCGACCGCCACGAGGTCGTAGCCGAGCCGCTCTACGGCGGACTCGACGATGTCCCGGACGGAGGTGCGCAGCGCGATGGGGTCCACGGGGTGCTCAGCAAAAAGGGGAGCAGGCCCGGGAGGGCCGCTCCCCGGAGTGGGTATGCGGTTTCGAGAGGGGGACGTCTAGTGGATTGGGGCGGGGCGGTCAAGTGCAGCGGCGGCGTTCGTGGCGGGGCGGCCTTCGTGGCGGGCTGGCGTTCGTGGCGGGCCGGCGTTCGTGGCGGGCCGGTGTTCGTGGCGGG
>CALATR010000919.1 GCA_937891875.1 uncultured Pseudomonadota bacterium
CACCCCGTCGACCCCGATCCTGTCCAGCCGATCCGCGGCCCACCAGCCGACGCCGGCGACCAGCCCGCCGAGCAGCGCGGTCCCGGTAGCGAGGGCGATGAAGGTCGCGTTGTCCAGGTGGGGCCCTTCCCAGAGGCCGAAGAACGCGAAGAGCACGGCGGCGGCGGCGCCGAGCAGGACCCAGACCACCAGGGTGGCCTTGCGCAGCGCCCGCACGACCTTGCCGCTGCCGGACATGTCCAGCACGACCCGGGCGACGACCAGCAGCACGACGCTGACCGAGCCCACGCGGAAGACGGCGTTGTACGTGTCCAGCTCGGTGCGCGACAGCAGGGCGCCCAGGGTCAGCCACAGGGCGAGGGCGGCGAGGGCGATGAGGGTGTCGCGGGAGACGGCCATGCTGCGGTCTAGCAGGCAAGAGCTGCCAGGCGCTAGGCTGCGGTCCGGAGGCGGTGACCCATGTACGGCTTGCACGATGAAGAGCTCGTCGCCCAGGCCCGGGCTCGACTGCGGGCGCCGTTCATCCTGGGGATCATCTCGCTGTGCATCGCGGTGCTGCCCAACCTGGTGTTCGGCTCGGTCGCGGGCGTGGCGGCGCTGAGCGCCATGCTGGACCACGCCACCCAGCCCCTGCAGATGGTGATCATGCTGGGCGTCCTCGTCGTCGCTGCCGTGCTGATCATCCTCCCTGCCGCGTTCCAGGCCGGGGCGATGTGGATGGCCGGTCGCATGCGCAGCCGCGGGTGGATCGTGATCGCTGGCGTGACGTGCATGGTCGCCGGATTCGTGCAGTTCATCCCCATGTTTGCCGCGATGGGAGTCTGCGGGTGCGCGACCTCGCCGGTGGTCATCGCCCTGGGCATGGCCGCCGGGATCCTCTACATCGTCGCCGCCTCCTCTCCCGAGGTGCTCGACGGCATCGACGCCCTTGACCGGCTGGACGGCCTGGTCGACGGTCAGCTGCTGGACTGAGCCGTGCCTGACCGCCTCGACCGCATGCTGGCCCTGGTGCGCCGCCACCGACCGCGCGTCCGCCTGGTCGACCGCAACACGGTGCCCTGGATGCGCCTGCCCGGCGAGCTCGCCCGGCCCTTCGTCGGCGACATCAACCAGCGCTTCACCACCGTGCTGGGCGACGTCGTCTACCTGCCCGGCCCGGTCGAGCGCTTCGACCGCGACCACCTGGCCGCCGTGCTCGCCCACGAGCTGGTGCACCAGCTGGACCAGGCGCGTTCCGGGCCTTGGTTCTACGCTTCCTACGTGCTGTTTGCGCCGACTGGCCGCACCATGCGCGCAGACTGGGAGCGCCGGGCATACGCGGTCGACCTGCTGCTGGCCCACGAGCGCGGCGGTGAGCAGGCTGTGCTCGCCACCCGCGATCGGCTGGTGACGGTCTTCGCCGGCCCGTCCTACGGCTTCATGTGGGCCGGGCGCGCGTCCGCCGAGCGCTTCCTGCAGCCGGTCGTCGACGCCGTGCTGGACGGTACCCTCGCCCAGCAGGCACCCTACCGTGACATCCTGCGCGCCTGGCGCGGCGAAGACGCCGTCCCCCCCGAACCCGAGGTCGCATGAGTTCCGCCGACAAGCCCGCCGTGAAGGGCGTCATCGTCGCCGCTGGCTACGGCAGCCGCCTGCTCCCGATCACCCGCGTGGTGCCGAAGGAGCTGCTGCCGCTGGTCGATCGCCCCGCCATCGACTTCATCATCGACGAGTTCGCCGCCGCCGGCATCAGCGACGTGCTGCTGATCACCAGCCGCCGCAAGCGGGCGCTCGAGGACTGGTTCGACCGGGATCCGGAGCTCGAAGCGGTCTTTGAGGCGGACGGGGCCACCGCCAAGCTCGAGCGCGCCCGCCCCCCCGCCGTGCAGGCGTTCAGCGTGCGCCAGGCCCGCATGGGGGGCACCGGGGACGCGCTGCGGCTGGTGCGGGCCTTCGCCGGCGCTGATCCGGTCGTGGTCGCCTACCCGGACGACCTGTTCAGCGGCCCCAACGTCAGCGCGGCGCTCATCTCGGCCTGGTCGCAGACGGGCGCGTCGGTCCTGGTCGCCGAGGATCTCACCGGCACCGACGTCTCCCGCTATGGCGTGCTCGACGCCGAGCGCGAGGGCGACGTGCTCCGGGTGCGCGGCATCGTCGAGAAGCCCGCCCCCGGCACCGAGCCCAGCCACTGGGTCACCTACGGGCGCTACCTCTACACCCCGCGCTTCTTCGAGCACCTCGAGCGCCGCGCCGCCGAGCACGCCGCCGCCGGGTCGGGCGAGTTCTACCCGATGGGAGCGATGGAGGACCTCGCGGCGGAGGGCCAGCTGGTCTCGGCGATCCTTCAGGGTGAACGCCGAGACACGGGCACGACCCTCGGCTACGTCCAGGCCTTCGTGGAGGAGGCCCTGGCCCGCGACGACCTGGGGCCCGAGCTGCGGACCTGGCTGAAGGAGCGCCTGTGATGCGGATCCTCGTTACGTTGATGCTGGTCGGCTGCACCGGTGCGCCTGCGCCGAAGCCGCCTGCCGAGCCCGCCCACACCGATCTGGCTGCCTTCGCCCAGGAGGCGTGCGGTCGGCAGGGCGCCCTCGCGGCCGACGTGGACCCGTCCGTGCCGGTGCTGCCCGGCGGGGAGATCGCACCGCCGGCGGGGGCGCACCTGGAGGTGCGGATCACCAAGGGGAGCGTGTCGGTCGCCGGGCGCGAGATCGTGCCCACCCAGGTCAACCCGGAGCTTCAGGCTGCCGTCGCGGCCCTGCGCGCGTCCAACCCCGGCGAGCCCATCGTGGGCACGGTGATGGCCGACGCCGACGTCAACACCGGCGAGGTCGCCACCACCGCGCGCATGCTGGGCGCCCACACCCGGGCCGTCTTCCTGGTCGGCCGCGCCGAGCCCGCCCCGCTGCCCGTGGCCGACGCCGATCGCCCGCTGTTCGATCGCACCCGCGCCCAGCTGGCCGAGCTCGGTGCCGGCGTGCAGCCCGCCGCCCGTCGCGCCCCCGTGGTGCAGAGCGTCGCGTCCTGCCCGGCGCTGCAGGCGTTCCTGGACCGCGACGGCCTCGACGTGTGCAGTCAGATCGCCGAGCTGCAGGCGGCCCAGGAGGGCTGTACGGCGGACCTGGGTGCGGTCGCCGCCTGGATCGCGCCGGAGGACGGGTCCGGATTCCTTGCGTTCAAGCGGGTGGATTCGCCGATTGAAGGCCAGGCCACCTGGGGCGAGGACCTCGCACGCTGAGCATCACTTCCCGGCCAGCGGGCTGACGCGCCTGGTCCTGGGCTCGGGTGACGGCTCGTCGGGCACCACCGCCACGTTGGCGATGAGCATGTCGGGCACGGTGTACATGGTGCTCTGGCCCATCATGTGGGTGGAGCTCGGACCGGCCACGGTCATGCCGCGTGCCGCCCTGGCGTCCAGCTCGTCGCTGTCGAAGCCGCGGACGGGGATCTCGTCGCCGTCCAGGGTGCGCCAGAAGGCCAGACCGCTGCGGTCCCTCACCACCAGCACCCGGTCGAGACCCTGGGCCTTCGCCTGCTTTCGCGCGGTACGCCACAGGGCGGCCTTGCTCACCGCGCGGGCGGGCTCGACCACGACGTGGCTCGGTCGCGCCATGGAGCGGTTGTTGTCGCGGGTGCTGCGGGCGTGGCCGTTGGTCTCGGAGAAGTGCTCGTTGGGGGTGCGGGACATGAGGTGGGCGACGACCACGCCGTCCTCGATGACCCGGACCGGCTGGCTGGGCGCACCCTCGGCGTCGAAGGCCAGGCAGCACGCGTGGCCCAGCGAGCGCTGGGGATCGTCGGTGACGGTCCAGCCGCGGGGGAGCAGGCGGGTGCCGGGCTCGGCATAGTCGACGGGCTCCGGCCGGGCCTTCTGGGTCCAGCGCTGCCACTCCGCAGGCTCGGGCGTGCCGGAGATCTCCTGGCTGAGGGAGTCCTCGGCGAAGTCCGCGGCGGCCTCTCCCTCCAGCAGCACCGGCCCGTACCACGGAGCGTCCAGCGGCTCGGCGGCGGCCCACGCCTGCGCCGTCGCCATCAGCAGGTCCACCCGTGCGGCCAGCGCGGCGTCGCTGGGCATGGGATCTCCGTCGGCCACCGCGATCACGTCGGTCAGGCCCAGCACCTCGTCGTCGTCGGCGCGGATCTCGACCCGCATCGTGATCGTGGTCGAGCGGGACGGCTGCACGATCCGGGTGCCGTCGGAGGTGATGACGTAGTAGTGCCCGTCCCACGAGGAGATGCTGACGTTTCCGTCCTGCAGCCCCTGGCTCCGCATGCGCGCGGACAGAGCCCGGACCTGGGCCTCCAGGGTGGCGACGTCGGGCATGATCAGCTCACGGCGGGTGATCGACGTGACGGGCTCGATGTTCGCCTGCCAGTTGCCCTCACGGTCGTCGTCCAGCTTCAGCTGGTCCTTGGCGCCGGTCTTGCGTCCCAGGTTCTCCACCGCGGCCTTGTACTGCTCGTCCAGCTCGCGCCAGACGACCTCGCGGACGGCGCGCACGGTCGGCACGTCGGGCAGGCCCGCGCGGGAGAAGCCGGTGTCGAGCCAGCGGGTCCCGAGCCCGGAGCTATCGAAGTCCGGCGTTCCAGCGCGAACTTCGACCGCCAGGTCTTCCACGGGGGACAGGCTGGTCCAGGTCAGGGCGCCCATCCGCGCGTTCGCGTAGCCGGCCCAGCCGGAGCGGGCGCGGGCGATGACGTGGTGGGGCGGGGTGTTGTCCGGCAGCCGCAGCTCGGCGGACCGCTCGACCTCGGCGACGAC
>CALATR010000920.1 GCA_937891875.1 uncultured Pseudomonadota bacterium
CACCTACCTGCCGCGCGCGCCCGAGACGATCTCGCTCTCGCTCCCCGCCGAGGCGGTGCAGTCGGCGGTGGCGTACCCGCCGACGCCCGCGCTCGGTGGCTTCATCGTCTCCGTCGACGCCGGCGCTGCGAAGCTCTCGCTCCGACTCGGCGCGCACACCACCCCCGTCGGCGCCACCGATGAGCGCTTCTTCCGCTCGGCCGAGGGGCACACGCTGTCGATCGAGCTGACGGCATCGCCGCTCGACCGCGACACCGGGGCGCTGATCGCCAAGAACACCGACGGCAACGAGATCGCGCGGGTGCCCCTCACCGCGCGGGGGGCGATCGGCTCCTGGTCCGAGGACGACGTCACCGTCTACGACCCCGAAGCCCCGATGGATCTGCTGCTCACGTTCGCCCGCAGCTCCTGCAACAACGACCGCATCGCCGAGCTGACCGAGGGCCTCGACGACCTGCCCGCCGCCTTCCGCGACCGCGGCTACGACCTGCACATGGCGGCAGCCGTGGCAGACGACGGGTGCATCCTGGGCGACACCCTCGCCATCGACGAGACCTTCGACGCGGCGGCGACCCGCCAGGCGCTCGACCAGATGATCGACATCGACTTCGAGCACTCGCTGTACGGGGCGAACACCGAGCGCGGGTTCACCCTCGCCCTCAACGCCCTCGGCGAGACCGGCCACCGAGCCTGCAACTCGGGTTTCCTGCGGGAAGACAGCTTCCTGCAGATCGTGCACGTCAGCAACGACGTCGAGCAGTCGACCTACAGCCCGTCCGCGTACGTCACCAACCTCCATCACTACCGTCCAGAAGGCCAGGTCGTGGTGCACGCGATCACCGGCCCGGTGCCGTTCGGCTGCGACAACTCCGGGCCCGGCACCGGCTACGACGTGGCCGTGACCAAGACCGGCGGCGCCTTCATCAGCACCTGCGACAAGATCGAGGACCAGATGGCGACCCTGTACGGACGGGTCCTCAACCAGCGAGGACCCACGCCGGGCACCCTGCCCCTGACGAAGGATCCGGTCGAGCGGACCATCCAGGTGACGGTCGACGAGACGCCCGTGCACTCCGACGCGTGGACCTGGGAGCCGCAGCGGCGCCGCATCGTCGTGGACGTGCTCCCGCCAGCCGGCAGCGTGCTGTCCGCCCGCTACGTCCCCCAGCCTGTCTGCGACTGAGAGCCCCATGACCCGCCAGCTGACCCTGATCGCCCTGCTCGCCCTCGGGTGCACGCCGCCCGAGGAGCCCGACCCCATCTTGCCGCCCGCCGAGGGCTGTCTGGCGGTGAGCCCGAACGCGCTGGTGTTCTCGGTCGACGACCTCGAAGTGGAGGACGTGACCCACGCCGAGGTCACCCTGCGCAACCCGTGTGACGGGCAAGCGTGGCTGGCCGTCGCGGCGCTCGAGGACGACGCCGACGCGTTCTCCTGGCAGCCGCCCGCGCAGCCCTGGCTGGACCCCGGAGAAGAGGTCGTCATCAGCGTCGATCTCGTAGCCGACGACCCCGGCGTCTACGAGGGCCGCCTCGTGTTCGAGAACGACGCGGCGTCCGCAGAGACGCTCACCGTGTCGTTGAAGGCCACCATCAACGGGCCGGAGCTGCAGGCCTGGCCGGAAGCGGTGACCTTCGGGGTCACCGACATGGGCTGCCCGAGCGAGACCGAGCTGGTCGACCTCACCAATGCGGGCAGCCGCCCGATCGAGATCGCATCCATCGGATTCGAGGGAGACCCTGGCTTCTCCCTGCACACGGATCTCG
>CALATR010000921.1 GCA_937891875.1 uncultured Pseudomonadota bacterium
CTCCGTGTTGAAGCCCGTTCTTCCCCGTAGCATCCGCAACCCACGCCTCCCGCTTCGAGTGCCTCCTCCACGGCCCTCCACCGCTTCGAGTGCCTCCTCCACGGCCCTCCACCGCTCCGAGTGCCTCCTCCACGGCCCTCCACTACCCTTCGACCTCACCCCCCCGGCTTCATGCTGCTCGGGTGCTGCAGCGCGTCCAGCAGCTCCTGCGACGCCTTCTTGTCGACGACCTGTACGCTCATCCAGCCGCGGCCCTGGTCGACCTCGGCCTGGCCGCCCTCCACCCGCCGCTCCTCCGCCGTCGTCTCTCCCTCCATCTGGTCGGTCCAGTCGAGGTAGCCGATCTCCTTGCCGCCCTTGACCAGCGCACAGCCCCAGCTGATCCAGCCGTCCTCGTCGACGTCCTTGTCGCACTCCTTCAGGCTGACCTGCTGCGCGGCGAGCCGCTTGCCGAGGACCTCCTGGGTGGTGCCGACAATGGGCGTGCCGGGGGGGCAGGCGGCATCGAGGATCGCCTTGGCCTGGACGCCGTCGAGGACCTCGGCCGACAGCACCGATGAGCCGTCCCGCACAGTCAGCGGGTCTCCGGCCCATTCCTTGGCCTCCTTCCTGCGCTTCAGCGCATACACCCAGATCTCCCCGTGCAGCCCTTCCTTGTCGCCGTCGCAGGAGTACGTGGCCTCGCCGTCTTCCACGCTCGCGTAGGGCTCCGCGGTCGTCCAGCCCAGGTTGCGCATGCGCACACACAGGTCCTCGGGCAGGGACCACTTGGCGAAGTGCTTGGAGTACGACCGCCGGTTGCTCTCGAGGCTGCCGTCCAGATCGGCGCGGGCCTTCGTGATGGCGCCGGGCTCCTGAGCGGGCCAGCTGACGATGCTCTGCAGATCCGAGAGCTCGGTCGGGCTCACGATCCGGTCGTCGATCACCTCGTTCATCGCCGAGGTGAAGTCCATCGCGACCATGCCCTCCACCTTCTCCGACCCGAGCGCGGCCTTCAGCTGGACCAGCAGGTCCTTCGCGGCGTCCTTCTCGGGGCCGTCCTGCACCAGGTCGAGCTCGGCGTAGAGATCGTCGACTTCACCGCCGGCGGCCAGGTTGACGGCCCCGGCGCAGGCGAGGCTGGCCAGGCCGAATGCGCCGAGGCCACCGAGGGCGAGGATGAGACGGGCGGGTCGCTGCACGGGGCCTCCAGGAAGGGGCGACCGTAGCACTTGCGTAGCCCGAAGCCTCACTCTCGCAGGACGAGGTCCGTGACTACCGGGCGGTGGTCGGAGCAGTCGCGGGGCACGATGCGGCTCTCCTGCACGGCAAACGTGTCGGTGACGTAGATGTAGTCGATGCGGATGGGGAGCCAGCCGAACAGGTGGAAGCTGGCGCCGAGGCCGCTGCCGCCCCGCTCGAAGGCGTCGGTGAGCGGGCTGCGCAGGGCTACGTGCAGGGCGGCGTCGCGGGTCGAGTTGAAGTCACCCGCGAGCACGGTCGGGTCCTTGAAGCGGCCCACCCGGCGGAGCAGCTCGGCGGACTGATCGCCCTGGCGCTCGGGCACGTCCGCGGCCTGGGCGAGCCCCCCCGCGGCGAGACGGTAGGGCTGCAGGTGCACGGCCAGCAGGTTGAAGATCCGCCCCTCGCGCTCGAACTCGGCGAAGACGTAGTGCCAGCGGTGGCCGGGGACGAAGCGGGCGGCCTGGCCGGAGTGTAGCTTCCACGCTCCTCTTCGGACGCAGGCGGCGAGGCCGCCGTCGGTGGGATCGCCGCGGCCCAGGTAGTCGGTGTGCACGCACTCGAGGTCGAGGGCCTGGGACAGGGTGGCGACGTCGCGCGCCGAGACCTCCTGGAGCGAGATGACGTCCGCGTCGATGTCGGCGAGCACCTCCTGCACGCAGGTCAGCGGCTCGTCGCCCTCGGGGCCGCCCCACAGTCGGCGCACGTTCCAGGACGCCACCTTCACCGGCAGACCGGCGGACGTCTCGCCCCGCGACGCGATGGCCGGCCCCCACAGCACCGCGCCGAGCACCAGCACGGTGGCCAGCAGACCCGGCAGCACCTTGCGGTCCGGAGCGAGGGCCCACAGGCCGAAGAGCACGGCCAGCAGGGCGGCGTAGAGGTAGGGCAGCACCGTGACGAGGGCGGTCAGGGGGATGGGCGCCGCGGTGACGGCGCGACCGAGTCCGGTCACGGCGATCAGTGTACCGACCAGCACCAGCGCGAGGACGACCAGCACCGGGCCCAGGGCGCCGCCCTTGCGAGGGGGCACCTGGACGGTCGTGGGATCCGCGGGCGCGGACGGGCTGGGGTCGGACTGCTCTTCGCTCACGGCGGAATCCTAGCCGCCTGGGGCGCGCAGGCGGGCTAGCGACGGAACGGAGGTTCGATGTCCGAGGACGCCGCGGTCTTCTCCAGCGTGGACAGTGCGCTCGACGCGATGCTCGCCGGGCGGCGCTGGCTGGTCACGGAGACGGTGCTCGTCGGAGCGGCACGCATGGCCGATCGCCTGCGGGCTCGCGGCGCCGAGCGCAGCTTCCTGATCGCCGGAACGCCGGGCACCGGGGATCCGCCCGCCGAGGATGCGGTGGCGGACTTCGAGTGCCTGGACCTGCCAACCGCCGACAGCATGATGGGCTCGGTGCGGCTGGCGATGGCTGCCCTGCGCGACCTGCCGGAGGACGTGATCGCCCGGGTGGACGCCTGGGATCCGGACCACACCGCCCGGGTCGTCGAGCCGATCTTCGGCGATGGCGGCCCGGTGGCCGGTCGTGAGGTCTTCGGCGCGCGCTGGCCCGCCTGGCAGGCGCTGGAGGACAAGACCACCATTGACGCCGTGTGGGACGCGCTCGGCGTGGAGCGGGCGCCCAGTCGGATCGTGCCCGTGACCCGGGAGGCGCTCACCGAGGCTGCCGGGGCGCTCGACCAGGGAGCCGGCACGGTCTGGGCGGCGGACATGCGCGAGGGCTTTCACGGGGGCGCGGCAGGCACCCACCTGGTCCGGGGTGCGGCCTCCGCAGAGCGCGCCTTGAACGCCCTGTCCCGCGAGTCGGACACCGCGCGGGTCATGCCCTTCC
>CALATR010000922.1 GCA_937891875.1 uncultured Pseudomonadota bacterium
GCCCAGGCCCGGCTCTCCTCCCTGCGCGCCGCCGCCGACGAGACCCGCGCTGCCCACGCCCAGGCCAGCCGCACCCTGTCGCGGATGGAGGCGGTGAGCGGACAGGTGCTCTCCGCGACCGAGCGCGACGCGGCCCGGGCTGAGGTCGAGACCCTGGAAGCACGCCTGAGAAGCCAGGAAGCGGCCGTCCGGGAGGCTGCGGTCACCACCGCGCGCCACGAGGTGCGGGCGCCGTTCGCCGGGGTGGTCAGCAACCGCCTCGTCGACCGGGGTGACTGGGTCGTCGCCGGCCAGCGGGTGCTCGACCTGGTCAGCGTCGACCAGGTGGACGTGCGGGTCGATGCCTCCCGAGAGCTCGCGTCGCAGGTCGCGCCAGGCGATCCGGTCGTGCTCGGCGCGGTGCCCGGCAAGGTGGCCGCGGTCGTGCCCTCGCTGGACCCGGCGACTCGCACCCAGACCATCCGCCTGGTGCCCGAAGACGGGACCGATCTCGTGCCCGGCCAGGTCGTCTCGGTCGGCTTCCAGGTCCAGCGCCGGGCCGACGGTGGCGCGCTCGTGCCGCGGGACGCCCTGATCCTCGGCCCGGTGGACACCAAGGTGGTGCGGGTGGCGGAGGGCCACGCGGACATCGTCACCGTGGACGTGATCGCGACCACGGCCGAGCGCGCGCTGGTGAGCGGCATCGCCCCCGGCGATCAGGTCGTCACCCGCGGCGGCGAGCGACTGCGCAGCGGACAGGCCCTGGAGCTGGCGGGGGAGGGCGCGCCGTGAGCGACCCCGAGGCGCCGATCGGTCCAGACGAACAGACCGCGCCCGAGTCGGAAGGAGCTGGGTTCGAGGCCGAGGGCGGCCTGCTGGCCACCGCGATCGGTCGGCCGGTGGGCGTGTTCGTCGGGGTCGTGCTGGTCCTGATGTTCGGCGTGTTCGCCCTGGTCGGGCTCCCCATCCAGCTGACCCCGGACATCGAGATCCCGACCCTGTCGGTGGAGACCCGCTGGCCGGGGGCGGCCCCGGCGGAGGTCGAGCAGGAGATCCTGGAAGAGCAGGAAGAAGCGCTGAAAGATCTGCGTGGCCTGGAGCGGATGACCAGCGAGGCCGGCAGCGGCAGCGGCACGATCACCCTGGAGCTGGCGGTCGGCACGGATCTCGACGAGGCCCTGGCCCGGGTGACGAACGAGCTGGCTCAGGTGCCGAGCTACCCCGAGAACGCCGACCAGCCCGTCGTGTCCACCGGCAACAGCGCCGGTCCGCCGCTCGCGGTCGTGCTGCTCCAGGACCCGACTGGTGCTGACGTCGGCCAGTACCGCACCTGGGCCGACGACGTGCTGCTGCCGCGGCTGGAGCGTATCGACGGCGTCGCCAGCATCGACTTCTTCGGCGGGCGGGAGAGCCAGGTCACCGTGTCCTACGACCCGGCGGAGCTCGCCGCCCGCGGGGTGCCCTTCACCCAGCTGTCGGCCGCCATCCGGGCCTCGCTCCGCGATCTGTCCGGTGGCGAGGTCGATCTCGGCAAGCGCCGCTACGTGGTGCGTACCCTGACCCGGCCGCCCGAGGTCTCGGAGCTGGAGCAGGTCGTCATCCGCCCGGGGGGGCCGGACACTGCCGAGGTGCGCCTCGGCGACGTCGCCAGCGTCGACATCGGCCTCTCGCTCCGCCAGGCCTACGTCTTTGGCAACGACCACGAGTCCATGGCCCTGCTCTTCCGCCGCGAGGCGGGCTCGAACGTGCTCGAGACCACCGAGGCCATCCGCCGGGAGGTCGCCGCGGCCCAGCGGGACATCCTCGATAGAGAAGGTCTCGAGCTGAAGATCGTCAACGATCAGACCGACTACATCTACGGCGCGCTCGACCTGGTGCGGCAGAACCTGCTGGTCGGCGGCCTGCTCGCCGCGATCGTGCTGGTGCTGTTCCTGCGCTCCTTCCCGGCCGCCGGCGTCGTCAGCGTCGCGATCCCCGTGTGCGTCATCGGCACCGCGCTGGGCATGGCGCTGCTGGGGCGGACCATCAACGTGGTCAGCCTGGCCGGCGTCGCGTTCGCCGTGGGCATGGTCGTCGACAACGCCATCGTCGTGCTGGAGAACATCGACTCCTGGCGCCGCAGGGTGCCCGACGTGCGCATGGCCGCCCTGCTGGGCACCCGCGAGGTCTGGGGTGCCATCCTGGCCTCGACGATCACGACCGCTGCGGTCTTCGTCCCCATCATCAGCTGGCAGGACGAGGTCGGCGAGCTGCTCCGGGACGTGGCCATCGCCATCTCGGTCGCGGTCTTCCTGTCGCTGGCGGTGTCGGTGCTGGTCATCCCGAGCTTCGCCGCCAAGCTGCTCCCGACCCCCAAGGAGCGCCCCCCTGGTTGGCTCGCCCGGGTCGGCATGCGCGCGCTGGACGCGGTCAGCGACTCGGTCGGCTGGATCGTCGGGCGGGCGTGGCGCTCGTGGGCGGTCGCCCTGGTGGTGCCCGCCCTGCTCGCCGCGGTCGGCTTCTCCCTGATCCCGCCCATGGAGTACCTGCCCACGGGCAACCGCAACTTCCTCTTCGGCGTGCTGGTGCCGCCCCCTGGCTACTCGGTCGAGGAGATGCGCTCGGTCGGCCAGTGGATGCAGGACCGGGTGGAGGAGCATCGCGGGGTGGAGGTTGACGGAGTTCCGGCGGTTCGACGCAGCTTCTTCGTCGCCAGGCCCGGGGTGGCCTTCATGGGCGGCGCGACCGAGGATCCCGAGCGCATCGGCGAGCTGGTGCAGTTCTACCGAAACAACCAGAACCAGATCCCCGGCATGTTCGGCCTCGCCAGCCAGGCCTCGCTGTTCGGGCGGGGGATCGGCGCCTCCCGCAGCGTGGACGTCGACCTCACCGGCCCCGATCTGGTCGAGCTGGTGGGCCTCGGCGGCAAGCTCTTCGGCCAGATCCGCGAGGCCCTGCCCGGCGCCCAGGTGCGCCCGCTGCCGTCGCTGGACGTCGGCGGTCCCGAGCTCCAGGTGCACCCGCGCCGCGATGACGTCGCCGCCCTGGGCATGGACCCGGCCGAGCTGGGGGCGGTGGTCGACACCCTCGTGGACGGGGCGATCATCGGCGAGATCGCCCGGGAAGGCCTGCCCAAGCTGGACGTGGTGGTGCAGCCCAGGGGCGAGCAGGTCGAGAGCCGGGAGGCGCTGGAGAACGCGCCTGTCGCCGTGCCCGGTGGCCGCACCGTGCCCCTGTCCACCCTCGCCGACATCGAGGAGGCGGTCGGTCCGACCACCATCCGCAGGCTCGAGCGCCGACGCGCGATCACCCTGCAGGTGAGCCCGCCCGACGACGTCGCCCTGGAGGACGCCCTGCGGATCCTCAACGACAAGGTCCTGGATCCGGCCTTCGACGAGGGCCTGCCCGAGGGGGTCGACATCCGGCTGGCCGGCGGCGCGGACGATCTCACCGACGCCCAGGGACGGCTCGGCTGGGTGCTGCTGCTGGCGCTGGTCATCTCCTTCCTGCTGCTCGCGGCGCTCTACGAGGACTTCCTCGCGCCGGTCGTGGTGCTCGTCACCGTGCCCCTCGCCGGTGCTGGCGGCGTGCTCGGACTGCGGGCGGTCGACACCTTCCTGGCCCCCCAGGCCTTCGACCTCATGAGCGCGCTCGGCTTCGTCATCCTCATCGGTGTCGTCGTCAACAACGCGATCCTCGTCGTGGACGGCGCCCTGGCCCGCCTGCGCGAGGGCATGGACCTGGACACCGCCATCGTCGAGTCGGTGCGCCGCCGCACCCGGCCCATCGCCATGAGTGCGCTGACCTCGCTGGTGGGCCTGCTGCCGCTCGTGATCTTCCCCGGCTCGGGCAGCGAGCTGTACCGCGGCATCGGCGCCATCGTGCTCGGTGGCCTCGCCCTGTCGACGGTGCTGACGCTGTTCGTCGTGCCCGCCGTCTTCAGCGCCACCTGGGCGCTGGCGAGGCGCGGATGATCGCCGTGCTGCTCGCCTCGCTCGCCTTCGGGGTCGATCTCGAGGAGGCCCGCGCCGCCGCCGCCGAGCGCGCCGCGGAGGTCGAGATCGCCCGCGCCCAGGCCGACGCCGCACGGGCCCGCGCCCAGGCGCTGTCCGGTCAGGCCCTGCCCGAGCTGGTCGGGTTCGCCGACGTCACCGTGGGCTCCGGCTACACGGCGATCGGCTTCGAACGCCCGGTTCCGTGGCAGGCCGGCGTCGGCGTGCGCGGCACCTGGCGCCTGGTGGATCCCTCGGTCTGGGCCGCCGCGTCCGCCGCCCGCCGCACCGCGCGGGGGCAGGAGTCGATGCTCGCGTGGAGCAGGGTGCAGGCACGCCAGCAGGTGACCGAGGCCTACGCCCAGGTGCAGGGCCAGGCCGCGATCGCCGAGCGCCTCACCGCGAACGCCCAGGACGCCGAGCGCGCCTGGAAGGCGATCGAGGAGCTGGTCAAGGCCGGACTGCGCCCCCCCGCCGACGCCGCCCGGGCCCGCGCTGACGCCCTCGACCTGGCCGCGCTCGCGGTCAGCGCCCGCGGTGAGGCCCGCGCGTCCTGCGCGACCCTGCAGGGTCTCATGGCGGTGGAGGTCACCGGCGACTGCGAGGTCGACCCGGTGGACTGGGCGAGCCAGCGTCCGGGGGAGGGGCCCGAGGTCCACCCCGCGCTGCAGGCGCTCATCGAGGCGGAGTCGGCGGCGAAGGCCCAGGCGCACGGCGCAGCCTGGACCCACCTGCCCGGGATCACCGCGTCGGGCACCGCCGCCCAGTACGCGGTTCCCGAGCGCACCGGCCCGGGCTGGTCGGCGACGGTGTCCCTGGACGTGCCGCTCACGGTCGTGACCAGCGGCCGCGGCGAGATCGCGGCGGCCCAGGCGGATCGGGTGCGCGCCCAGGCCGAGGTCGACCAGCAGGCGCGGGATCTGGCGGTGGCCGGGGTGCAGTCCCGGGTCCGGCTGCAGGCAGCGACCGAGGGCCTCGCGGCGCGGCGGGCGGGGCTGCAGGCCTCCGAGCAGGCGTGGGAGCGGGTGGACGCCCGGTTCGATCAGGGCCTCGAGAGCCTCACGACCTGGCTCGCCGCCCGGCGGGCGCGGATCGACGCCGAGGTCGCGCTCGCTCGAGCCGAGACCGAGCTGAGCGCCGCCCTGGCCGCGGTGGAGGCCGCGCGGGGCGGTCTGTGACCGAGCCCTCCCGCTCGGTCCCC
>CALATR010000923.1 GCA_937891875.1 uncultured Pseudomonadota bacterium
CGAGATCGAGATCGAGATCGAGATCGAGATCGAGACCGAGCCCGAGCCCGAGACCGAGACCGAGCCCGAGACCGAGCCCGAGACCGAGCCCGAGCCCCGAGCCCGAGATCGAGCCCCTACTCCTCCATCACCGTGTTCGCGATCAACCTCGGCTTCTGCTGCCGGATCATCCAGATCGCCACGCCAGTGCCCTCGCGCTCCGGCACCAGCTCTCGGTGGGGGGCGAGGTCGGGGCCGATGCTCTCGGTGATCCGGATCCGGCCGGGACGACCGCGTCGCAGGGTCTCAAGCGCCTCGTCCCGCACCGGGCCCGCCAGGCTGATCCCCCGCTCGAGTCCGGTGCCGAACGCGCCCACGAGCCCCATGCCCGCGTGCACGACGGCCTGGACCCGGATGGCCGACCAGCGCTGCCTCGTGCTGCACAGGGCCTCGCCGACGCTGATCAGCAGCTCTGCGGATCGGGCCGCACCCAGCACCGCCGCGGTCAGATCGTCGTCGGAGCGATGCAGCACGATCAGGTGGTCCGGGCTGGCGTCGACCAGCACCCCGTCGCCCTCCTCGATGACGATCGGGGCCATGGCCTCGGCCAGGGCGAGTCGCTGGGCGACGTCGTCGGCGGCCAGGGAGACCAGCGAGGCAACCGCGACCGCGACGACGCCCTCGTGCAGCTCGACCTCCCCCGACATGCCCAGCGCCTGGGCGAGATCGCTGGGCAGCAGGCGAGCGACCGTGCGTCGGCGGCGGCGCTCCAGGTCCAGCTCGCCGCGGATCTCGACCCGCTCGATCTCGGCGGCACCGAGGTAGCCGAGCGCGAGCACCAGCTCGAGGTTGGCGGACATGAAGTTGCCCGAGCGCCGGTCCAGGTAGAGCACGCCGATGACGTCGGTGCCGGACCACAGCGGCACTGCCAGGATGGCCCGCACCTCGTCGAACATGACGCTGTTGGCGGCGGCCAGCTCCTGGTCGTCGTCGACGTCCGCGGCAATGACCGCAGCCCGCTCTGCGAGCACCCGCCCGACGAAGGTCGAGCTGGCCTCGAACGGTCGATCATGCAGGTAGAACCGCGAGATGTCGTGGCCTTCCTCATCGATGAGGCACAGCATGGCGCGCTCGGCGGAGGTGGCCAGCGCCGCCTCCTGCAGGACCGTGGCGGCGATACGGGCGACGGTCGGCGCGTCGCGGATCGCGGCGGCCAGGCGCACCACCCGACCGAGGTCGCTGATCTTGGGGTCGTCCTCCCCACCCTGCAGCCCCTGTACGAGCATGAAGTCGGCGAGCGTGCGGCTCGCGAGCACCCCGGTGCCGGACTCGGTAGGCGGGGGGATCTGCACGTTCAGCAGCTGCTTGCCCAGCGCGATGACCATGCCGTCCCGCAGGGGGCACTCCTCGTGCCTCACCCCGTCCACGCGCACGCCGGAGCTCGAGCCCAGGTCCCGGATCCGCCAGCCGGTGGCGTCCTTGTAGACCTCCGCGTGCCGCCGGGAGACGCTCGGATCGGTGAGCACCACGTCGCAGGTGGGCAGGCGGCCGAGGATGACGCCGCTGGGCCGCAGGGCGACCTCGATCTCTCCCGCGCTGCTCTCGAAGGTCAACGTGGCCATGCCCCCCTCCGGTCGCGAGCGTAGCAGGGCCGATGGACGCTCGCGGGTCCGCGACCTACGACCCGGCCTCGCCGTTGGCCTGGCGCAGCGCCTTCACGATGTCCTCGGTGCTGGTGATGGTCTCGCCGATGACGATGGCCGGCTTGCTCGGGTCCTTGGGCAGCACCATGTAGAACGGCACGCCCGCGGTCTCGAAGCAGGACAGCCAGCTGCCGATCATGTCGTCTCGGCGCGTCCAGTCGCCCTGGATGGCGACGACGTCCAGGTCGCGGATGGCGTCCTCGACCACCGGCGTGTCGATGAAGGTCTTCTCGTTGACCTTGCAGGACAGGCACCAGTCGGCGGTGAAGTCGATGAAGACGGCGTGCCCGGCGAACTCGTTGTCGGTCTCGCCGTCCCGGTAGCGGGCCAGCAGCTGCGCCGAGCGCTCCTCGGTGAGGATCTTCCACGGGATGCCGTGCTCGTCGTCCTCGACATCCTTCTTGGCGACCAGGCCCTCGTCGGAGGTGCCGAGGAACATGGGCACGTCGACGAAGAGGTAGCCGCCGACGACGATGACCAGGATCGCGACCCCGAACGCGGCGGCCTGGCGGCCCAGGGTGGCGGCGAGGCCCCCGAAGTGGCCGAACAGCCAGGCCGCGAGGCCGACGAACACGCTGAACGCGATGTAGCCGAGCAGCGCGTCCTGGCTGACCTGGCCGGCGAGCACGTAGACCAGCCACACGGCGGTCGCGAGCAGGGTGAAGCCCATCAGCTGCTTGAACGTGTCCATCCACGGGCCCGGCTGGGGCATGATCTTGTAGAAGGCGGGCACGAAGGCGATGAGCAGGAAGGGCGAGGCGAGGCCCAGGCCGACCATGACCATGAAGACCATGAGCATGGCGGGGGGCTGGGAGAAGGCGAAGCCCATGGCCGGGCCCAGGAACGGGGCCGAGCAGGGCGTGGCCAGCAGCACGGCGAAGACGCCGGTGAAGAAGTAGCCGGTGACGCCTTCCTTGTAGCCGGCCTGGGACGCCGCGTTTCCGCCGACGACCGGGATCTCGAACACGCCGAGCATCGACAGGCCGAAGGCGAAGACGATCATGCCCAGGATGCCGACGTAGGTCGGGTTCTGCATCATGAAGCCCCAGCCCGCCTGCATTCCCGTGGCGGCCTGCAGTCCCACCAGCACGCCGGCCAGCGCCAGGAAGCTGGCCACGATGCCCGCGGTGTAGGCGAGGCCCTCGGTGATGCGGTCCTTGGTGCTGTCCGTCTTCTGCTCGACGAGGCCGTAGATCTTCAGGGTCAGCACCGGCAGGACGCAGGGCATGATGTTGAGGATGAGGCCGCCGAGGAAGGCAAAGCCGAGCATGCCGAGGGTGAAGAGGATGCCCTGCTCTCCCTCGTCCTCTACGCCGCGCATGGTGTCGCAGGTGGCGTCGTCGACGATGGCGCTGCCGCCGGCAGGGATGATCGCGGCCTCGGCGGTCTCGGCCGGGTCGGGGGTCGCCGGCGTGGCCGCACCCTCGGCCCAGGTGCCGAGGACCGTGGCCTCGGTGCGCACCCACTGATCGCCGATCTGGAGCTGGAAGAGGCCGCCCACCGGGATGGGCCTGGGCTCGTCGACCGCGAAGCTCTCTCCGGTCAGGACGACCTTGACCGCGCCGCTCTTCAGGTTCTCGACCGTGACCGGCTCGAGCCAGAGCATGTCCTTGTCCGCGCGGGGCAGCACGGTCGGCCAGCTGTCCTCGCCCAGCGGCGCGTGCTGGGCGATGGCGCCGTCCTTGGGCGTGATCGTGAACGTCGCGGTCCAGGTGCCGTCGGGGGTGAACCCACCTTCGGGCTCGAAGCTGGACTCGATGGTGACGAGGTCCGCCGCCTCGGC
>CALATR010000924.1 GCA_937891875.1 uncultured Pseudomonadota bacterium
GCCCCGGTGGTCGCCGAGGTCGGCCTCGGGGACCCGGACCGCGAGCCCGCCGCGGTGCGCGACCCGGACCCCGCCGAGCGCCCCGACGCGCTCTACGTCCTGGTGACGGCGCGGTTCGTCCTGCACGCCGACTCGGGCGTGCTGCACTCCGAGCTGGTGGAGATGCCAGGCATCGGCTCGGAGGTGGGCGTGGGGCCTTCCCTCGACGTCGACCTGCTCGACGAGGACGGCGAGGTGCGCTGCGGGGTCGGCTACAGCCTCCAGGGGCTGCGGGCGCCGGATGTGCGGCGTTGGAAGCAGATCGTGGAA
This sequence comes from uncultured Pseudomonadota bacterium, assembly GCA_937891875.1. Lineage (GTDB taxonomy): Bacteria > Myxococcota_A > UBA796 > UBA796 > REDI01. Next base: position 310 of record CALATR010000924.1, read on the forward strand.
GTTGCCAACGGTGTTGACATCGCCGCCGAGCACGTGGGCGTCGGCGTGGGGCTGGGCGACGCGTGGGTCATGAACACCCACTCCCGCTGTGATGGTGTGCGCGTGCTTGGCGAGCCCACCTGGCCGCCCCACCACCTCGATCAGGCCCTGCGTGACGGTGGACTCACCCTGTGGGCGACCCCCTTCGTCGACGGTGCCACCACCGTCCGCAAGGCACGGACGCGCCTCGATGGCGACGTGTGGCTCGGCGGCGACGCCCTCGCCTGGCAGGTCGACGCGGACGGGCGGGCGGTCCGGGTGGACGGCGAGCGGATCCCCCTCGACGGAGCCGCGCTGGCGGACCATCGCGGGGCCTTCGTGAGCGGAGCCTACGAGGTCCGCAGCCCCCTGTTCGAGCTGCCCGACACGGTCTGGTCGCTGGACTAGCCCTCCGCGGGCTCCCGCTCCTGCAGGTCCACCGCGCCGCCGCCATCTTCCTCGACCACCGCCGAGTCGGCCTCCAGGACCACGATGTCGCCGTCGCCGTCCCAGATGCGCACCGCCCCCGCGATGTCGCGGACGTAGATCGCGCCGGCTCCGTCCTCGATGTCCACGTCGCCCACCACGCCGATGACCGACAGGGCTCCGTCGCCGTCCTCCACGTGCACGTCGCCCTCGATCGACGAGATCGACAGGCTGCCTGCCTCGTCGGCGACGCTCACCTCGCCGGTGATGCTGTTGAGGGTCAGCGAGCCGTCCCCGTCCCTGACGAAGAGCTCGCCGACGTGGTTGCCCACCGAGAGATCGCCCGCCTCGTCCACCACGTCGACCGGGGCTTGGAAGCCTGTGATCTGCATGCCACCGTCCCCGTCGTGGACCTGAAGCGCGAGCGTCGCGGGGGCGAGGATCTCGACCTCGATGGTGCGCGGGGCGCCCTTGAGGTCGGTGTCGCAGTCGAGGAACGCGACATCGCCGTCGGCCTCGAGTCGCAGGTCGACGTGCTCGGCGGCGCTCGTGCCCGGCGGACCGAACACCGTGACGACGACCTCGATCTCGTCGCGGTCGGCCTCGCCGGTGATGGAGAGCCCGCCGCGCCCCTGCTCGACGCGCAGCAGGGACAGGCCGTCCGCCGACAAGGTGGCGACCTCCTCGTCGACGGCGTCGTTGTCGCCCAGAAGCGCGCAGGCGGGGAGGAGCAGTGCCAGGGGCAGGATGCGGGTGATCGCGTTCATCGGAACTCCAAGAGAGAGGGTCTCCCCTGGAACACCGCCCGCGCCCGTCCGTGTCACCCCGGGTGCGCGACCGCTCGGAATCCGGTTGAGTCCGGACCTTGTGTGTGGGATCGTACAAGCTCGTGAGCGGAGTTGCCTGATGTCCAGCTTGAACGGTCCCGAGCAGTTGTCGCCCGAGGACCTGCTCCGCGAAGCGCGCGTGCGCCCCGAGATCCTTGCCGATCCGGCCGTGGCCTTCCGCCACCAGCGCCTGCTCGAGCGCGCCAGCGTGTGCTCGTACTGCGGCGTGGGCTGCCCCTACACCGTCGAGGCGGACGCCCGCGGCGTCGACAAGGTGCACCCGACCAGCCCCCTCGGCGTGTGCGTCAAGGGCCGCACCAGCCTGGACACCGGCGGCGACGACCGGCGCAGGGAGCGCCTCGAACGCCGCGGACTGTCCGATGATCGTATCCGCGCGCCGATGATCCGCGGCCATGACGGCCACATGAAGGAGGTCAGCTGGGACGAGGCGCTCGACCGGGCGGCCGCGCTGCATCTGGGCCAGAACATGCTGGAAGCGATCGGCGTCATGCCGGGCGCCATCGCCGGCCGGTATCGCCTTCATTGCATGGCAGACGCGGAAGAGGTTGCCCGGA
>CALATR010000925.1 GCA_937891875.1 uncultured Pseudomonadota bacterium
ACGCCCGCATCTCATCGGGCTGCACGACGGCGCCCATGGCGGTGACGACGCTGGCGACGACCCGCTCGCCGAGGTCGGGATCGGCCACGCCCACGACGGCGGCGGCGGACACGGCGGGGTGCTCCAGCAGGCTGGCCTCGACCTCGCTGGGGTAGACGTTGAGCCCTCCGGACAGCACCATGTCCTTGCTTCGCCCGACGATGTGGATGTAGCCGTCACCATCGACGAACCCGAGGTCGCCGGAGTGCATCCAGCCGCCCTCCAGGGCGGCGGCGGTGGCGTCGGGGCGGCCCAGGTAGCCCTGGAACACGGACGGTCCGCTGATCCGCACCTCGCCGACCTGATCGGGCTCGGCGGGCTGGCCGGTCTGCACGTCGAACACACGCACGTCGGCGCCAGGCACCGGGAAGCCGACCGCGCCGGGGCGGCGCTCGCCCTCATAGGGGTTGGTGAGCACGATGCCGACCTCGGTCATGCCGTAGCGCTCGAGGATCCGATGGCCGAAGCGCGCCTCGAACGCCTGATGATCGCGGGCGGGCAGGGGGGCGCTGCCGGAGGTGAACAGGCGCACTCCGTCGAGGGTCCAGCGCCGATCGCCGGGCAGGGCCAGGAAGCGGCTGTAGAAGGTGGGCACGCCCATGAACACGGTTCCGCCATCATTCTGGAGCAGGTCGAGGGCGCGGGCGGGGTCGAAGCGCGACATCCAGCGGGCGGTGGCGCCGGCCCGGAGCGCCCCGTGCTGGGCGACGAAGAGGCCGTGCACGTGGAACAGGGGCAGGGCGTGCACGATCACGTCGTCCTGGGACCAGCGCCAGGCCTGGTGCAGGCCCTCGACGCAGGCGCGCAGGTTGTCGTGGGTGAGCAGTGCGCCCTTGGGCCGGCCGGTCGTGCCCGACGTGTAGAGCACCATGGCGATGGTGTCGTCATCGAGGGCATCGGGCAGATCCATCGGATCGGCCGCGTCGAGCTCGGCCCTCAGGCCGGGACCCGCCGGGACGATCCGGGTGTCCAGATCCCGCAGCTCCGGGGCGTTGTCCGCCAGCACCACGGCCAGTCTGGCCCCGCTGTCTTCCAGGTAGTACCGGAGTTCTCGCGGAGGATAGGTCTCGTTGAGCGGCAAGGTGACGACCCCGGTCCCCAGCGCTGCGAGGTGCAGCTCCAGGAAGGCGGGCGTGCGGGGCATCTGCAGGGCGACCACATCGCCGCGGGACAGGCCCATCGCGCCGAGCCAGCCGGCGGCGCGTCGGATCCGCTGCGTCAACTCCGCGTAGGAGATGCGCTCCTCGTCGGTGACGATCGCGGGGTGTTCTTCACGCCAGCAGGCGCGCATGCGCTGCAGCCAGGACACGGGACCTCCAGTCCGGGGGGCCTATCGCGTCGATGTCGGTGTTGTGGGGGCGCAGGTCTGGAGGTATCCCTAGGAGACGAGTGGAAGGAGACGATGATGAAGCGTGCCCTCGCCTTGACGCTGCTCATGACGATGACCGGACTCGCAGGATGTCCCCAGGACTTCCGGCCTGTCGGCTTCAACATGAGCGACTTCTTCCAGTTCGCGAACGGTCGCACCTGGGTCTACAGCACCCTTACCGCGGACGTCGACTACGTGATCGACGCGACGATGGACCCGGCCATCCAGGTGGAGCTGGAGAACGGTGACACTGCGACCGTCATCCACTACGAGAAGCGCTGCATCGACGGGGTGGAGGAGTGCGGCGCGGGCTTCCTCTTCGACCTCTACATGTCCGAGGACGCGGTCCAGGGCGTCATGGTCAACGGCTACGAGACGCCGGAGAAGGGCAAGGTGGTCTTCACCAACCCCCTGCGGCTGGCGAAGTCCAAGATGTCCCGCGGTGACGACATCGTCTCCACCGAGGTGGACGGCCATACCTTCACCACGACGTTCTTCGACATGGAGAAGGACGGCACCATCGATGTCGATGGCGAACCGATCGACGAGATCCTCGGCTGCGACCAGGATGTCGGCGTCGAGTGGGAGTGCGTGCACCTGGTCGTCGAGTCCGACCCGCCCGGTCACTGGCTGGCCGGCGACTGGTGGGCCTCTCCCGGCTGGGGGCTGGTCGCGTGGAAGCGCACGGACGACGTGGACAAGTGGCGCACCATCGACGCGCGGGTCTACGAGGGTGGCGGCGACACGGGCTCGACCGACGATACCGACCAGTAGCGCACCAGCGAGCAGTCTCCCGTCTCGGTCGAAGGAACGGGGCCGTCTCGCGTCATAGTGGCCACGTTCAGGCGCCCGGGCCATGGATGGCCGTGCTGCGCAACGAGATGGAGGACCCGTGTCGCGTTCGATCCTGGCACTCGCCACCCTCACGGTGGTGGCGACAGCCTGTTCCCCGTCCATCCGGCTCCAGGTGCTCGAGCCGTCCCTGGTCACCTCGCCGCCCGACGTGCACCGCCTCGCCGTGGTGGACCGCAGCCGCGCGAAGAACGTGGGGGAGGGGATCCTCGGCGCGCTCGAGAGCATCGCCACCGGCGAGGGCATCGGGGCGGACAACGAGGGCCGCTCCCGGGCCATGACCGCCGTCGTGCGCGGCCTGCAGGACAGCCCCCGCTTCGACGCCGCCGAGGTGTTCGTGCCCCGCAAGGAGCTCGAGTCCTCGCTCTTCGACAAGGAGCTGTCCTGGGCCACCGCCAAGCGGATCTGCAAGGACGCTGGCTGCCAGGGCATCGTCGCCCTGGAGGCGTTCGACAGCGACTCCTCGGTCAACGTCGACCGCCGGGTCACCACGGAGACCGACAGCGACGGCAAGGAGCGACAGGTCGTCACCTTCGAGGCCCAGCGCCGCACCAACGTCGTGACCGCGTGGCGCTACTACGACGTCGTCAACAAGCAGATCATCGATGATGTGCGCGGCTGGGACTCGGCCTACACCTGGACCGAGACCGGCCCCAGCGTCAGTGCCGCCCGCGGCGCCCTGCCGCCCCAGGGGGACGCCGTCTCCTACGTCGGCTCCCTCGCCGGCGCGTCCTACGCTCGCCGCATCGCCCCCACCTGGGTGTGGGTGACCCGCAGCTACTACGGGGGCGGCCACCCCGACCTCAAGCTCGGCAAGAACCACGTCCGCGCCATGGACTGGGCCGGCGCGGTCGACATCTGGGACGACCTCTACCGCAACGGCCCCGATGCCAAGACCCGTGGAAAGGCGGCGTTCAACCTTGCGCTCGCCGCAGAGCGCGAGGGCGACCTGCGCAACGCAGCCTCCTGGGCGACCGAGGCCGCGGTGCTCCTCGCCAACGGTCGCGCCCGCGGCTACCGCGCTTCTCTGGAGCGTCGCCTGGCGGATCAGCTCAAGGTGCAGCAGCAGATGGAGCTGACCGCGCCGGGCCAGGTCGAGGAGGACCGTCCGCTGGCCAAGCCGCACAAGCCGGCGCCGCCGAGCGGTCGTGGACCGGCGGGGAACCGGGGCACCAGCGGAGACGCGCCGCCTCCGCCCCCGCCGCCGAAGCCGGGCACCCGCGGGCCGACCGGCAACCGATAGCGGCGACCGCCAGGGGCGACCGCCAGGGGCGACCGATGGGGGCGACCGCTGACGGACCGCTTGCCGGCTACGGCAGGCGGCTGATCCGGGGACCCTGCTCGACCGGCTCGAGCAGGGCGATGCCAGCGGCAGGCCACTTCGAGTAGGACTTGAGGTGCTCGAAGTACCAGGCGAGGCCGTGGTCGCGCACCTTCTTGTCCGCCATGCGGGTCGCGTGGCGCACCATCGGCTTGTTGCCGTCCGCTTGGTCGCCGTCGTCGTTGGGCAGCACGAAGCCGACGTGAGAGATCCAGATCGGCTTCCAGGGACGATCGACCCGGACCGTGAGCACGATGGTGCCGGGCCGGATGCGGTCGGCGGCGGCGATGGCGTCATCGAGGCTCAGCACGTCGAGCTTCATCGTGCCGATCGGCAGCTCGTCGTCTGTGTGCGCGAAGCCCTTGCGCGCGGCCCAGCTGTTCCAGGTGTCGAGGGTGACCTCGCGCTCCATGTGGGTCACCGGCCCGTACTCGGCGGTCGTGTCGACCAGCCAGCCATCCTCGATGTTGCCCGGGATCCACTGCAGCTCCATGAAGTGGCGGCGGTGGGCGTAGGTGGGCGACTGCTGGCCGTAGCGCAGGCCCAGCCGGGTGGACGCGGCGTGCGCCGGATCGCCGGCCTCGGCCAGGGCGAGCACCTCCTCGAGGAAGGTCAGGCAGTCGTACACGTCGTAGCGAGCGAAGGGATCGGCATCGACGCCGCGGCCCTCGCCCAGCGGATCGGCCAGGTAGGGGCGGCCCATCATGAGGTCGGAGATCGCCTTCATGCGGTCCGGCAGAGGCTGGTTGCGTACGCGGCGCGCTTCGTCGAGCAGGGCCTGGGGTGTGGCGCCAAGCGGCACGGGCCCGCTCCCCGGAGCATGGACCGGGGCGGGCACCAGGTCGGACTGCGCGGCGGCGTCGGTGTCTTGGACGGAGGCGTCGGTGTCGTCCGTGGTCGCGACGGCGGGGGTCGTCACCACGGCGAGGAGCAGCCAGGCAGATCGCAGGCGCAACAGGTCAGATCCCCAGGCGCTGCCGGTAGCCGGCGACATCCTCGAGCACGGAGTCGATGGCCTCGTCGGGCAGCTCTTCCACCGCGAGCGACAGGGCGCGCTCGATGAGGTTGAGCAGGCCCTGGTTCAGCAGGCGGCGGTGCTCGGTCGGCGGGCGCTTGTGCATGTTGCGCAGCACGTGGTCGTCCTGCAGCGTGCCGTCGTCGCCCGCGACGAGGTTGGTGAACAGGGCCTGGTAGTTGGCCGGGCAGCCGTCCAGCAGGATCTGCAGCGCCGCCTGACCGCGGCCGGTGCCCTCGGCGGCGTCCATGGCCTTCGACACCGTCGAGAGCACGGTGTTCGCCACGGCGATCTTGGTGCGAGCGTCGTCGTCGGAGAGTGCCGGGGCGCCGAACCGCGCCTGCGGCTGGGCCTCCATCTCGAGCTTCTCTTCGCGCAGGGTGTCGACGACCTCCACCCGGTCGAGGTTGTGCTCCTCTGTCGTGAAGGTGCCCTCGGTGCCCCGCGACTCGTCGTGGTCGACGAAGGCCTCCATGTCGTCCTCGACCTCGACCCCGTGGCCCATCCAGGCCTCGAGGCTGGTCAGGTTGCCCGCCCCCTGGGACTGGGGCTGGGCCAGCAGGTCGTCCTTGTTGACCTCCTCGGTGGGCGGATCCTCGTCCTCCTCCTCGAAGGCGGGCTGCGCCTCGGAGGTGTTCGGGTCCGCCACCGACTCCAAGACCGAGGAGACGGAGATGGGCGTGGCATCGTCGGGAACGTAGGTCTCGGTCTGGTGCCCCGCCGCCTCGGGGCCGATGGCCGACGCGATGGCCTGCTGGGCTTCCATCGGGAGCAGCTGGTGCCCGTTCGTCTGCTGGGTGTCCGCGTCCATCTGCACGTTCGTGTCGAGGATGCGGGCGCGGATCATGCGGGCGATGAGGGCGCGGGCGGAGAACGGCTCCGCGGGGAGCTGGACCAGCAGGCGGGAGACCGACACGCCGGCGCCGACGCGGGACAGCACGACGCGCTGCAGGCCCGTGCGGGGCGGGGCGGCGCCAGGGAACACATCGGTGTCCAGATCGATGCTCATGGCATCGTCCCAGGCGTCGGCGCAGGTCTGCAGCAGGGTCGGGACGTCGTGGCCCAGCTGGAAGTTGTCGGCGTAGATGGCCGGTAGATGCGAGAAGCGCGGCTTGGCGGCGCTGCCCAGGTAGCGCGTCAGGTTCTCGATGAACCGGTCGTAGAGGATCGTGGACATGATGTCCGCGTCGCACCGGTCGAGCAGCTCCGACATCACGGGCTCTCCCGACGCGGAGCGGTCGAGCACGATCTTGACCTCTTCGGCCTCGATCTCGCCGGCCAGCAGGAGGCGGCGGAGCAGGTGGCGCAGGTCGTCGGGGGACGTGGCGGCCACGAGGTCGCCATCCCAGACGCACACG
>CALATR010000926.1 GCA_937891875.1 uncultured Pseudomonadota bacterium
GGCTCCAGCGCACCCTGCCCGCGACCATGGCCCACGCCCTGATCCGCTGGCGCTACATCCTCGAGTACATCGCCACCTACCAGCTCGCCCGCCGCCGCCCGGCCACCGTGCGCCGCGCCCTGCGCCAGAAGGCCGAGCGCTACCTCGGTCCCGACTTCGACATCGAGGCCCACTTCCAGCCCCACTACGAGCCCTGGGACCAGCGCGTCTGTGTCGCCCCCGACGGCGACCTCTTCCGGGTGCTCCGGGATGGCGAGGCCCACATCGTCACCGATCACATCGAGCGCTTCGACGCGTCCGGTCTGGTCCTGCGCTCCGGCGAGCACCTCGATGCCGACGTGGTCATCACCGCGACGGGCCTCACCCTCAAGCTCCTCGCCGGGGTCGCCCTCGAGGTCGACGGCCAGCCCTTCCGCATGAACGAGTCCATGTCGTTCAAGGGCATGATGTACAGCGGATTGCCCAACTTTGCCCTGGCGTTTGGCTACACAAACGCCTCGTGGACCCTCAAGTGCGATCTCATCGCCCAGCACGTCTGCAAGGTGCTCGCCCACATGGACCGGAACGACCTGGTCACGGTGGTGCCGCGCCATGAGCCCGACGCCGAGCAGCAGCCGATCATCGACATGACGTCGGGATACATCCAGCGCGCCCTCGCGGGCCTGCCGCGCCAGGGTCGGCGTTCCCCCTGGCGTCTGCACCAGAACTACCTGCCCGACCTGCTGGCCTTGCGCTACGGCCGGGTGGTCGATCCGGGGCTCGAGTTCCGCAGCCGGGCCCAGGTCGCGGCTGGCGACGTGCAGCCGATCACTCCGGCACGGGCTCATCAGACAGCTCCAGCTGGACCGGCATCGCATCGGGCGGAGGCGGACCGAACACCGCCCCGGGCTCCCGCCGCGGCGCGCGCTCGGCGGTGAGGCGCGGGGCTTCGAGGTCAGCCGCTACCCGGGGGCCGGCTGTTCGCCGACGAAGGCGCCCCGGAGTACGACCCGGACAGCGCCGGGCGCATGCGCGAGGCGGCGCTCGACTTCCTCGACCGGCGGGGCTGATGCCCTGGGAGGTCCGTTGCCGTGGGCATTCCGCATCGTCGTCCTCCCTGGCCTCGTCGCGATCGCGGCGGGCTGCACGGAGGACGCGCCGCTGGACTGCCCCGCGGACGTGCCGCGGCTGACCGTCACCGCTGCGGAGGACACCACGGTCCCCGTCGCCGAGGGGGACGTCACGCCCATCGTCCTGGGCCCCCAGGGCGGCCACCACGTCGCGTTCGGGGTGCGCATCGACGACCCCGCGGCCCGCTATGCCATGGATGCCTCGGTCACCTCCGGGGGCGAGCTCCTCGCCGACGACCACTACGAGGGCCGCCTGCGCCGGGACGAGGGCTGCACCACCCGCATGGAGGGCTTCTGGGCCTTCCTCGACCAGGGTCCGCTGGCCGGTCGAGACGGGGCCTGGGCGCCCGATCTCCTGGTCGGTGAGGCCCTGACCCTCGACGTGCGGGTCCAGACGGACTCGGGGGACGCGCAGGTGGTGCTGGAGCTGGTCGGAGGGGACTAGCAGGTCTGGTCAGGGCAGCAGCCGATCGAGCAGGAACGCGCCTGGTCCGCCGCGAAATCCTTCCCGAAGCACCGCGTTGTCGACGCTGCAGTCGAGGCCCTGAGCGACGCAGGCCTCGTACAGCGCGACCCCGCCGCGGGGGTGGTGGACCAGGATGGAGTGGGAGTCGATCTGGTCCTCCGGGGTGTCCGGGTTCCCGCAGATGGTGTGCAGCGGGGGATCATCGGGGGAGAGCAGCGCGACGAAGTCCAGCACGCGGCCCAGGGCCTCGCCCTCCGGTCCCCAGACCTCGTCCTCGGGCAGCTGGGTGAACCCGCTGTCGGCGTGCTGCATCAGCGAGCGCACCAGATCCTCGTCGAACCCGTAGTAGTCGGGCCAGCGGGCGACGTAGTAGCCGGGCTGGCTGTTGCTGTGCACGGCCGCCTGCACCCGACTCGACTCGTGGATCACCGGGTCGGGATGCCGCGGATCGGCGAGATCATCCATGGTCGCGATCCAGGTGGCGCAGCCGCCGCCCGCCGACCCGCCCATGGTGCCGGTGGGAAGCGTCGGATCGACGCCGAGATCCTCGCCCTTGTAGCGGAGGAACTGGATCGCGCGGGCACAGTCGCGGAGCACGTAGTCGAGGCGTGCGCCGTCGCTCGTCGGGTCGCTGCCCTCGTCCTGGGGGGTGCCGCGGGAGAGCGCCCCCTCCTCGTCCTCCCAGACGTAGCGGTAGTCGACGGTGGCCACGGCGACCCCCGAAGCGAGCAGTCCGGGCACCAGCCCGCCGCGCCGCGCGTCCCCTCGCCCGCCGCGGACGAAGCCGCCGCCGTGAAAGTAGACGACGAGCGCACGCGGCTCGGAGGCGGTCGGCACCCACAGGTCGAGCAGGTTGCGGGCGTGTGGGCCGTAGGGCACCGCACGGTGGA
>CALATR010000927.1 GCA_937891875.1 uncultured Pseudomonadota bacterium
CCCCCTCGCCGAGACCCCCGGCGTCCGACCCGCACGCCCCCCCTGGCTGCTCGGCGACTTCGTCCGCTACACCCTGGGCCGGCAGATCAAGAGCCGGGACCTGTTGGAGCAGATCTCCGAGATGCCCGGTTGAAGGGCGACTCCCGGCTGGGACCTACAGGCCGAGCAGGGTCGTCGCGATGAGGAAATAGACCACGATGCCGACCACGTCGACGACGGTCGTGACGAACGGGCCGGTGGCGATGGCGGGGTCGACGCCGAGGCGTGACAGCACGACCGGCACGCCGGTACCGAAGAGGCTGGCGAGCACGATGGCGACGGAGACCGACACGCCGACGGACAGGCCGACCATGGGCTTGTCCCAGTAGCGGACGACGCCGTAGCCGCCGAGGAGCACCCCGTAGAGGATGCCGAGCACGATGCCGACCTGGGCCTCGCGGAAGATGTAGGCGATGGCGCCGCCCAGCTCGACGTGGCCGGTGGCGATGCCGCGAACGGTGATGGTCGCACTCTGGATGCCGACGTTGCCGCCCATGCCCATGATGACGGGGATGAAGCCGGCCAGCACCGCCTCCTTGGCCAGCGTCGCCTCCCACACGCCGATCAGCTCGGCCGCCAGCACGCCGCCGCCGATGGTCGCGAGCAGCCAGCCGGCGCGGTCGCGGGCGAGGGCGAGCACCCCCTTGCCCTGGGCGGAGATGTCGTCGTTGACGCCGGCGAGGAGCATCATGTCCTCGACCGCCTCTTCGCGGATGACGTCGATGACATCGTCGACGGTGACGATGCCCAGCATGCGGCGGTGCTCGTCGAGGACCGGGAGCGCGAGGAGATCGTAGCGGGCGACGTAGCGGGCGACCTCCTCCTGGTCCTGGCGGGGCCCGACCGAGATGACGTCGCGGGTCATGATCGACACCAGTGCCGTGCTGGGCGGGTGGGTGAGGAGCTGACGCAGGCTGACGACGCCCGTGAGCTTGCCGTGGGGGTCGAGCACGTAGACATAGAAGACGCTGTCGACGTCGTCCCCGCGCTCCTGCAGGGCGGCGATGGCCTGACCGCAGGTGGCGCGCTCCCCCATCGTGAAGAAGCTGGGCGACATGATGCCGCCGGCGCTGTCGCTGGGCCAGGACAGCAGCACCGTGACCTCGTCGGTCTCAGAGCCGCGCAGCTCCTCGACCACGCGGGCCCGGAGCTCGTCCGGGAGGGCCTCGACCACGTCGGTGGCGTCGTCGACCTCCATGCGCTCGAGCAGGTCGACCAGCTCCAGCTCGGCCATGTCATCAACCACGTCCTGGAGCGCGTCCTCGGACAGGTTGGTCATGATGTCCGCGGCCTGCTCGCGGTCGTCGACGATGCGGAAGAGGCTCGCGCGCTCGGCCGCGGTCATGTGCTCCATCGCCGCGGCGACGTCCTCGGCCCGGGACTTCGCCAGCACCTTGCGCACCTGGGGCACGGCCTCGCGTCGGACGAGCCGGCGCAGGATGCTCTCGGTCCGGGTGTTGAGCGAGGTGGCCATGGGGGGTCCCGGGAGGCGAGCGTTCAGGGCAGGTCGTCGACGAACACCAGCCGCCGGGGAACGCCCTGACGGCCCTGGGGCACGATGGGCTGGCCGTTGTATTCGATGCGGGCGTCTTCCGCTCCCTGGACCTCCACGACGATCCGGTCACGAGCGCGGAACGTGCGGCTGGCCCGGGGGGGAAGGCGACCATCGAGCTCGGGTGCGCCGTCCACGAGCACCCGGAAGCGGGCCTCGCGGCGCGCGGTGAGGACCACGACCTGGTCGAGCTCGTCGGCGGACGAGCCGCCTGCGACCATGCCTCCTGCCACCGAAGCCGCGCCGGCGAGGTCGCCGAGATCGAGGGTCGAGATCCACCAGCCGAACAGGCCGGTGACGCAGAGCACGGTGGCGATGGCGATGGTGCGCACCGCCCACAGGGGGAGGCGCGGCTCGGGGCCGGGCTCGGGAAGCAGGGGAGCTTCATCCTCGTCTTTCGCGCCTACCACCCCGCGGACGAGGCGGTAGTACGCGCCGACGTACGGACCGGCGGGCAGCTCCTCCACCTCCCCATTCTCGAGCGCCTCGACGTGGGCGACCGGCAGTCCGGTACGCTCGGCCACGGTCTCGAGCGACAGCCCGGCCTGCATGCGCAGGTCGCGCAGGCGCTTGAGCTGCTCGATGCTCGGACCGCGGCGCGCCATCCCCTACCCCAGGTACTGACCGATCAGCGCGGCCAGGGCCTGCTTGCGGTCTTCGGGGATGAGGTCTGGGCGGGTCATGATCGCGTGCTGCATGGCACCCCGGGCGGGGCTCTCGCCGGCGGCCGCGACCTTGGGCACGGCGTGCTGGATGACCGACTTGGCCATGGAGACGTTGGCGGTGAGCACGGCGATCACCTGGTCGACCGTGACGTTGTCGTGGCCTTCGTGCCAGCAGTCGTAGTCGGTGACCATCGCCAGGGTGGCGTACGACATCTCGGCTTCGCGAGCGAGCTTGGCCTCGGGCAGGTTGGTCATGCCGATGACCCGGGCGCCCCAGCTGCGGTACAGGTTGGACTCGGCGCGGGTGGAGAAGGCGGGCCCCTCCATGCACACGTAGGTGCCGCCGTCGTGGACCTTCGCACCAGCCTCGGCGCAGCTGTCGAGCAGGATCTGGCGCAGGGTCGCGCAGACCGGGTCGCCGAAGCTCACGTGACCGACGATGCCCCCCTCGTAGAAGGTGGCGGCCCGGCCCTTGGTGCGGTCGATGAACTGGTCGATGACCACGATGTCGCCGGGGTGCACATCTTCCTGGAGGCTACCGACCGCGCTGACGCTGATGCAGAACTCGACGCCGACGCTCTTGAGCGCCCACAGGTTCGCCCGGTAGTTGACCTCGGACGGGTTGAACCGGTGGCCCCGGCCGTGGCGCGGCAGGAAGGCGACCTCATGACCGCCGATCGTGCCCATCAAGAGCGCGTCGGACGGCGCGCCGAAGGGGGTCTCGATGCGCTCCTCACGCCGATCCGTGAGCGCATCCATCTGGTAGAGGCCGCTGCCTCCGAGCACACCAATCCGGGCCATCAGGCATCTCCAGCGCCGGCAAGCCGGCCATCGAGGGACATCGGGGGGGGCGCTGTCGAACGACGCGCCGCGGGGGAGTCGAGTGTAGCAGCCGGTTAGCCGACGGTGCGCCGCGGGCCCACCACGACCCCGCGCGCCCACCCGAGGAGCCCGTCGCCGTGAAGATCGTGATCCAGCGAGTGAACCGCGCCCACGCCCATCGGCCAGAAGAGACCGAGGTCCTCGCGGCGATCGGCGAGGGGCTGGTGCTCTACGTCGGCATCGGCCGCGACGACACCGCGGCCACGGTGGACAAGGCCGCCACCAAGGTCGCCCACCTGCGGATCTTCGAGGAGGGCGAGAGCCTGTTCGGCCGCAGCCTGGTCGACGTGGGCGGCGAGGCGCTGGTGCTGTTCCAGATGCCGATGGTCGCCGATCTCTCCCGCGGCCGCCGCCCCAACTTCTCCCGCGCCGCCTCCCCCGACCTGGCGCGCGAGCTCTTCGACCGCTTCGTCTCCCAGCTGGCCGAGCACGGCGTCCGCACCACCGCCGGCCCCTTCCGCGAGCACCTCTTGCTGCACGCGGAGAACCGGGGGCCGTTCACGGTGCCGTTGGAGGTGTAGTGGCGTTTGAGCTGGAATGTGGTGAAGGTCCGAGAGTCGCGTTGCTGCGAGCGAGGGAGCGGCGGGCCGAGGGCGTCTGGCGGGGAGTCGCGATGCTGCGCGCGAGGGAGTGGCGGGGCGGTCTCTGGTCCCTGGTCTCTGGGGCCTGCTTCCAACGCGGGCCCGAGGCGGTGAGTCG
>CALATR010000928.1 GCA_937891875.1 uncultured Pseudomonadota bacterium
ACCTGGTACGTCGACGGCGACGGCGACGGGTACGGTGACTCCAGCACCAGCACCAAGGCCTGCGCAGCCCCTGGCGGCTACGTCGCGGACAGCACCGACTGCGACGACACCGACAGCACGATCAACCCGTCGACCAAGTGGTACTACGACGCTGATCTCGACGGCTACGGCGTCTCCAGCAGCTTCCGCACCCAGTGCCTCGACCCGGGCACCTACTACGTGTCCATCGACGGCGACTGCGAGCCCTCGGACGCCAAGAGCTACCCGGGCGCGCCCGAGATCTGCCTCGCCGGCACCTCGGCCGAGGGCAAGGACAACGACTGCGACACGGTCATCGACGAGGAGTGCCCGGACATCCACTGCGGCACCATCTCGGCGGACGAGACCTGGGCGGACAACACCTACGGCCACCTCGTGACCTGCAACACCTACGTCCAGGGCACGAGCTCGCCGGTGCTGACCATCGACCCGGGCGCTGAGGTCAAGTTCAACGCGTCGACCGGCCTGTGGGTCGGCTGGAGCGCGGACGGCGACATCGACATCGCCGGCACGTCGACCAAGCCGGTGTCGTTCACCAGCAACGATCCGCGCCCCAGCAAGGGCGACTACTACGGCCTCATCCTGGGCTCGCGAGCCAAGGGGTCGTACGTCAGCGGCCTCGAGATCGAGTACGCGGGCCTGTCCGCGAGCTACCCGGGTGCTGTCTACATCAACAGCAACGACACCCCGCTGGACGACGTCCTGGTCTCGAACAGCGGCCAGAACGGCATCTACATCACCGGCGGTGCGCCGGAGATCTCCAACTCCACCGTCACCGACAGCGCGCTCGCTGGCGTGTACTGCGGCAGCGAGACCTGCCTCGACCCCACCGATGGGGGCTTCGCCAACAACACGCTGACCAAGAACGGCGATGTGCCCATTCGACTGTGGGCGTCGCAGGTCGATTATCTGGCAGAGAGCTCGTCCTACACCGGCAACATCGACGACAACATCCTGGTCTACGGCGGCACCGTGAGCCGGGACGCCACCTGGCACGACCTCGGCATTCCCTACCGCATCGACAACAACGTCTACGTGCAGGACACCACCTACGCGCCGGTGCTGACCCTCGACGACGGCGTGGACCTGGTGTTCGACACCAGCACGGGTCTGTGGGTCGGTCAGAGCCAGTCCGGTGACCTGATCATCGACGGCTCGGCGTCGGACGGCGTCAGCATGACCAGCGGCCGGCCCAAGCCCGGACGCGGCGACTGGTACGGTCTCATCCTCGGCTACTACACCAGCAGCACGACCGACCTGAACTACCTGGAGATCGCCCACGGGGGTCAGTCGAGCAGCTACCCCGGCAACATCTCCATGTACGCGCCCAGCACGCCCAAGCTGCGCAACCTGGACGTCTACATGTCCGACCGGCACGGCATCTACGCGTCGTCGAACGCCGAGGTGGACCTGGCCGACTCGGAGATCCACGACAACGACGACTACGGCCTGTACCTGGAGAACGCGGCCGTGCTCACGAACACGCTGTCGGGCAGCGACATCACCAGCAACAACTGGCCCATCCGGCTGTCGTACGAGTACGCCCACCTGCTGGACACGACCTCCAGCTACGACGGCAACACCAACGACTACGCCGAGATCGTCTACAACGCGTGGCTCGAGAGCAGCGTCACGTGGAAGGCCATCGACGTGCCGTTCTACTCGTCCAACCACATCTATGTGGGCAAGTCGTCGGGCAGCGCCGTGCTGACGCTCGACGACGGCGTCGTGCTGAAGATGGGCAGCCGCTACGGCATCTGGGTCGGCTACTCGGGCCGCAACGGCGATCTGGTCATCAAGGGCGACCACGCCGCCGGCAAGGGCGTCGTGATCGAGTCGTACACCGGCGGAGGGCCGGGGACCTGGTACGGGCTCATCCTCGAGCGCGGCACCTCGTCCGTGACCGATCTCGCGGGCTTCACCCTGCGCGACGCGGGCTACGCGTCCAGCTGGGCGGGCGGCATCCACGTCGCCTACGGCACGGTCGCCATGTCCGACTGCATCATCGAGGACAACGAGCGCTGGGGCCTCTACGTGCTCTCGAGCTCGTCGAGCGTCTACGCGGATCTCGACGTCAGCGACTGCGTGATCCGCGACACGACGACGACCAACTCGTCCTCCCTGCCCGACGGCGACGGCATCTACCTCAACAACAACGAGTACCACGCCATCGCCCTCGACGACGTCACCCTCACCGGGAACGGGCGCTACCCGATCTCGCTGCACGCGAACCAGATGACCGCCATCGACGCCAAGGCCGCGGGCTCTTCGTACACCGGCAACGGTGTCGACAAGATCTTCGTGCACGGCGGGTTCGTCCGCGCATCGGGCACTTGGCAGGACCCCGGGATCCCCTACCTCATCGCCGCGCACACCTACCTGCGGAACACCTCGACCACGCCGGCGTACATCACCACCACGGGCACCACCTTCGAGATGGGACTCGGCGTGGGCATGATGGTCGGGTTCGGCGACTACGGCGATCTGTCCGCGACCAGCGCCACCTTCACCTCGACCCGCAGCACCAAGCTGGCCGGCGACTGGTGTGGCCTCGACTTCAACCAGTACAGCAGCAGCCTGTCCAAGCTGGACAAGGTCACCGTCGAGTACGGCGGCAAGACGTCGGGCTGCCCCTACTCGTCGACCTGGTACGGCAACGTGCACACCTACCGCAGCCCGCTGACGATCACCGGGAGCACCATCCGGCACTCGGCGAGCACGGGCGTGGACTTCTACTACAGCTCGAGCGCGTCGGTCACGGGCTCGACCATCAGCAACAACGCCACCTACGGCGTGGAGTGCCGCTTCAGCACCGGCGCGACGGTCAGCGGCAACACCTACTCGTCGAACAGCAGCGGCAACACCAGCGGCTGCTGATCGGCGTAGAACACGGAAGACCCCTGACGCTCGGTCGAGCGCCAGGGGTCTCGTGTCTGGGGACTACGCGGTGGCGAGCACGCCGTCGGGCACCGGGTCATCGACCTCGGCCGCCGACTCGCGGGCCATGCGACCCTCGAGCCAGCCCCGGCTGCGGATCCGCAGCTGGCTGGCCGCCGCCATGAGGGTGATCTCGATGGTGAGGGCCCACCAGGCGCCGACCGCACCCCACTCGAGCCAGCCGACCAGCAGCAGGGTCAGGGGGACCTGGATGAACCAGGAACCGCCGACGAACAGGAGCAGGGTGAACCGGGTGTCGCCGGCCGAGGACAGCGCGCAGTAGTTCACCATCACCAGCGCGTCGGCCACCTGCCACAGCGCCGCCAGGGCGAGCAGCGTGATGCCGAGCGTGGCGACGTCGGCGCTGGGATCGAACGGTGCCAGGACCCAGGTGGGAGCCACCAGGAAGAGCACACCGAACGCACCCATCAGCACGATGGACTGCCACACGCCCGCGGCCCACGCCTGCCGCGCCGCCTCCGAGCGACGGGCGCCCACCGCCTGGCCGACCAGCACGCCCGCGGCATCACCGATGGCGAAGCCGGGGAGCATGCTCACCTGCACGATGCGGAACACGAGCACGTGAGCGGCCAGGTGGGCGTCGCCCGCCCGCGCGAGCAGCGACAGGAACACCAGGAACCCGCCGAAGTCGAGCGTCCACTGGGCAGCGATGGGCACGCCCAGGGGCAGCGAGCGCCTGATCAGCGACCACGAGGGCGCCAGGCTCCTGCGGATGGTCGGCCAGGCCCGCCACAGCAGGATCGCGCCGCCGACGATCTGGCTGATCACCGTGGCCCATGCGGCACCGGCAATGCCGAGAGCGGGCACGGGTCCCAAGCCGAAGATCAGCAGGGGATCGAGCGCGATGTTGAGCACGTTGCCAATGACCGAGGCCACCATGGGCGTGCGGGTGTCTCCGCGACCCTGGAACCACAGCTCGGTGGCCCACGCCGACAGCACGATGGGCGCGAAGAGCACCCGGATCGCGAAGTAGGACGTGGCGTGGTCGCTGACCGCCGAAGAGGCGCCCAGCGCCCAGAAGAGCTGTGCGCCGAGGGGGGCGAGCATCAGGAGCAGGACGCCCATGACGACCGCCATCCACAGGCCCTGGGTGACGAGCTGGTCCGAGGTCTCCACGTCTTCTGCGCCGGTGCGCTGGCTGGTGAGGATCTTGATCCCCTTCAGCAGCCCCCGCGAAGGCGTGAACACGAACCAGGTGAGGGTGGTGGCCAGGCCGACCGCCGCGAGCTCCGCGGTGCCGAGCCAGCCGACGAACAAGGTGTCGGCGACGTTCATCGCCGACATCGACAGCATGGAGACGAGCACGGGCCACGCGAGGTGGCGCACGTGAGCGGCCCGCACGGGGCCACGGGGAAGAGCGGACGCCGACATGGCGACCCTCCGAACGGGGAAGTACCCCGACTGAAGACATACTTCTGCATGGCACCACCTGCATGCATGCAAGTGGGCGAACCGGGGCCGTCCACGCCCCCGGTTGGGAGCGCACGGCAGAGCGAGCCGACCTCGACACACCACCGATGGCGGTCCACGCGCGAGTCCCCAACCTCGACCGGGCGCGCCCGAAGGCGCGGTCCGGCAGCGAGGCCGAGGACATCACGACGCAGCCCTCCCGGAGGAGGGGTGTGACTTCCGAGCTAGATGGCGCTATGAACGCCGTCTATTGCGGAGTCACCGCCGGGGTGGCCCTCGCCATCGCCGTCGACGCGGCGGCGCGGGTTCTCGCGCCACCGGGACATCGGCGAAGTTCGGCAGCGGGATGATGACGTAGTTGGTGAATGCCATGGGAGCCTCCAGCGTGCAGCCGGCACGCAAACGGTGAAAGCGGTTGTGGGGGAATGCCGCAAAGCATGCCCGGTTGCAGACTAGTCTGGTTCGGACCAGATGCAAAGACATTCGAGTGGATTCCCACCGACTGCGACCGAGAGCGCACGCCGCCGTCACCGGGCAGGCTCACTCCGAGCTGGGCTCCAGGGGGGCGGTGATCGCGTGCAGGTGGGCCGGATCGTCGACTGCGCGAGCCAGCCAGGCGTCCGCGAGGGCGCGTCGGCCCACCGGCGGGATCACGAGGGTCGTCGCGGCGTGCAGGCGGGCGGCCTCG
This sequence comes from uncultured Pseudomonadota bacterium, assembly GCA_937891875.1. Classification (GTDB taxonomy): domain Bacteria; phylum Myxococcota_A; class UBA796; order UBA796; genus REDI01. Next base: position 5,096 of record CALATR010000928.1, read on the forward strand.
GCCGGCAGTCGGGCGAGGGGCACGGTGAAGGTGGTGGTTGGAACGCCGGGATCGGGGCCCAGCGCCACGGCCGTCACCGGGTGGTCGGTGGGGAAGAACGCGCCGAGCCAGCGCACCAGGCCCTCGATGCGCTGGGGTCTGGAGGGCCGGGCCGTGTGCAGGCGGGTCTCCAGGTTGCCCACCTGCCAGATCAGCGTGAGCACGTGGGGATCCACCGGGCGGCGGCGCAGCAGCAGGTCGGTCGCCTCGAAGGCCTGGATACCGTGATCCGCCGGGTCGAGCGCCAGAGCGGCGAGGAGGCCATCCTCGGCGGAGATGCCAGGTTGCACGCGGATCTGCACCCCGAGGAGCGGGGCCGTGTCCCGCAGGAGCACCGGGGCGTAGGAGAACACCGTGGGGTGGCCCTGGACCGCGAGCACGACGATCTCGCCGTCGAGGGCGGCGTCGAGGACGCGGGCGACGATGTCGAGGTAGGTGGGCAGGCGGGCCTGGCGGGTGCGGTAGGTCTGCTCGAACAGGGGCTCGACCCGGGAACAGCGGGCGGCGAGCAGGGCGCGCACGGCGGGGCTGGTGTCGACGGTGAACACGCGATCGGCGCGGCGCAGGGCGGCCTCGGCCTCGCGGGTCAGCTGATCGACGCCGGTGATGCCGAGGCCGATGACGGTGATCTCGCCGCTGGGCTCGGGCGGGGAGGCCGGAGCGGCGTCGGGGGAGGCCGGAGCGACCTCGGGGGGTGCGGCTGCGCCAGTGACTGCAGCGAGCAGAGCGGTCAGGGCGGCGCGGCGGTCGGCGGCGCGGGGCACGGTCGCGGCGAGGGCGCGCACGGCGTCGTCGGTGCGGTGGGCCCAGCGCGGACCGGTGGGGTCGGGCGCGGGGCCCTCCGGGCGAGCGTCCGGACCGAGCCAGGCCGCGACCTGGCCATCGGCAGCGTGTACATGCAGCCACGGTCGGTGCTCGCCTGGGGACCTGGGCGGCGCGGGCTGGCTCGGGGGGAGGATGGCGATCGACCAGACGTCTCGGCCGTCGGGGGCCTTGGCGGGGGCGAGCTGGAGCTGGACCGAGACCGGCGCGAGGGCGTCCAGGGGACTCGCGGGTCGGGTGCGGCGGATCCCGGGTCGCACCGCGTCGGTGGGGTCCCAGCTGGCGGCATCGATGCCCAGCTCGGCGGCGGCCCGACCCAGCAGGGCGAGCTGGTGGGGGCCGGGGGTGGACAGGGCCTGCACCTCGTCTTCGTCGAGGTCGTAGCCGCGCAGGGCGACCCGGGGCGATGCGTGCAGCAGCCCGCGGAACACCTCGTCGATGGCGGCACGGGCCAGGACCCGCGAGAGCTCGCCCACGGTCACCTCCGCCGCCCACCATAGACCCCGCCGAGCACCGCGCACAGGGCCGCTGCGACCCCGGTCGGCGAAGCATCTGGTACCGTGAGCGCCGCCCTGGAGTGCTGGATGGACCTGGACCGCTTCGTCGCGTCCGGCCGGCGTATCGTCGGACCGACCTCTGATCTGATCGAGCTGCACTTCGAGGGGGACGTGTGGCTCGCGCTCTGTCACCGCCCCCCGTTCACCCGCACCGACGTGGTCGAGCAGCTGCTGGCCGACGCGCGGGGATTCCTGGAGGACCCCGCCGTCGAGGGCATCGTCGAGCTGGACTTCTGGGATCCGGAAGGCCACCGGCTGGTCTACCCGACCGAGCGGGTCTGGACCCTGGCCGAGGTGCTGGAGGGCGCCCGTCAGGCCGGCAAGCCGCTCGGGATCCGCGCCGGGCTCGAGCTCGCCTACGTGGGCGGTCTGCTGCTCCAGGACGGGGCCGAGGCCGGCGCCGAGCGGGGCGCACCGCTGCACGGCGACCCCAACCCCTGGCGCATCGTGTTCGACGACGACGCCGACCTGCACCTCATCGGCTGGGGCCTCCCCCCGCTCTCGCTGTACGCCGCCGACGATGATCCCGAGCTGGAGCTGCCCTCCGACCTGCTCCGCTACCTGCCGCCCGAGCGCCTGCGCGGCGACTCCGAGGACCTGTCGTCGGACCTGTTCGCCCTGTGCTTGTGCGCCTTCGAGGCCATCACCGGCCAGGCCGCCTACCCGGGCAACCCCCGCGAGGTGCGGGCCATGGCCGAGCGCGCCGACATCGAGCGCCGCCTCTACCGCTTCCGCGACGTCATCCCCGAGAGCGTGCGCCACTTCTTCGGCCGCGCGCTCGACCCCTACCGCGATGCCCGCCACGACGACGTCGAGGACTACCTGGGCGAGGTCCACGACCTGCTCTACGGACCGCTCACCGACGAGCTGCCCTCCCTCGCCGACGCCGTTCGGGCCTACGGGGTCGAGGGCCCCCGCCTGCCCCGGATCCCGGAGAAGGACGCCCCCCGCTGGCGGGATCCCGCCGCCAGTCGACAGCGCTGGGAACGGCCTCGGCGCAGCGGCGTGCACCGCAGGCCCACCAGGACCCCCGAGTCTCCGCCCGATGCCCAGGCGCTCGGCGCCCGACAGGATCGGGGCGGCCCACGATCGGCGGCAGAAGCCCTG
>CALATR010000929.1 GCA_937891875.1 uncultured Pseudomonadota bacterium
CCGGGTGGGCCTTCGCCCAGGCACCGTCGGGCTCCAGGGTGTGGGCGAGGGCGAGGGCGACGCGCAGGGCGTCACCGGGCTCGCCGCGGTCGAGGTGGATGGTGACCAGGGCCTTCGACCACGCGGCGGCGTCGGGGTGGAGCGGATCGGCGTCGAGGGCGGCCTGGTAGGCCTCGGCAGCGGCGTCGAGCTCGCCGGCCTCGAGCAGTGCTGCGGCGGACGCAGCCAGGGAAGCCGCCGTGCGCCGGGTGGCGAGCTGGGGGGCGGACGGCGCGTCGGGAACGGGCACGGGAGCGGGATCGACCTGCTCGGGCGTGGTGTCGGCGACGGGCTCGGGGGGGGAGCTCCACAGCCACCACGCGCCGAGCCCGAGGGCGACCGCTGCAGCGAGGCCGAGCCCGCCCACCGGGAGCCAGCGCCAGGGGGGCGCGGCGGTGGGGGACGCCGGCGCCAGTCGGGCGGCGATGCGAGCGACGGCAGCGTCCAGCTCGGCCTCACCCGGGGGCGGTAGCGGCGTGTCCTCGAGCGTGAGCCGTGCCTCGTCGGCGAACGGCGAGTCGCTGTCGGCGAAGAGATCGTCGAGATCAACCACGGTTCACCTTCCGTCGGGGGGCTTCGTCATCGGACAGGGGCTGCAGGTCGCGGGAGTTCATGCCCCACGCGGTGAGCAAGGCTCGGATGCGGCGTTGCAGGCGCTTCTTGGCCGCCTCGTACTCGGGGACCGTCAGGCCGGTGCGCTGGGCGGCCTGGGCGGCGGTGAAGCGACCGGGCAGGCTCTTCTGCAGGGCCCAGGCGCCAAAGATGGCGCGCTCGTCAGGCTCGAGGGCGTCCAGCACCCGCTGCTGGTTCTTGCGGGCGCGGGCCGCGGCGACCGTGTCGTAGGGGCGGGCGCGACGCTCGGTCTCGTGGTGCACGAGGGCGTCCTGCTGACGTTCCCGGGCGGATCGGGCCCGCCACCAGGACAGGACCTCCCGGTCGATCGCGGTGAAGAGCAGGGCTTCGAGCGTGCCTCTGGACGGGTCGAAGCGTGGTGTGCAGCGCTCCCACACCCGGACGACCGCGTCTTCGGCCTCCTGGATGGGCAGGCCGCGGCCGTGGGCCCGCCGCACGAGGCGGGCCAGCAGGGCGTGGTCGGGGGTCGGTGGGCTGGGCGGCATGGCTCCTCGGGGTCGACGCCCGGGCTACGCAACCGTTCCTCCGTTTTGCCATGCGGCCTAGGGTGACTGCTGGGCGAACGTGTCGCACGCCCCCACGCTGCCCGTCTTCAGACCGACCGAGAACCAGTGCACCCGCTGCTCGCTGGTGCCGTGGGTGAAGGTGTCGGGCACGGCGTAGCCGCGGGAGCGCGTCTGCAGGCGATCGTCGCCGATGGCGGCCGCCGCGCGCAGCCCCTCCTCGATGTCGCCCTGCTCCAGCAGCTGGCGCTGGCGGTGGGCGTGGTGGGCCCAGACCCCGGCGTAGCAGTCCGCCTGCAGCTCCTGGCGCACCGACAGGGCGTTGGCCTCGGGCTGGCTGGCGCGGGCCTGCAGGCGGTCGACCTGGGTGGACACGCCGGTGATCCGCTGCACGTGGTGGCCGACCTCGTGGGCGATGACGTAGGCGGCGGCGAAGTCGCCAGGGGCGCCGTAGCGTCGGGAGAGGTCGTCGAAGAAGGTGGTGTCCAGGTAGACCTTCAGGTCGCCCGGGCAGTAGAAGGGTCCGGTGGACGCCGACTGTCGGCCGCACGCGCTGTCGACGACCCCGTCGAACAGCACCAGCTGGGGCTCGCGGTAGGTGCTGCCGGCCTCCCTGAAGAGGTCGCCCCACACGTCCTCGGTGTCGGCGAGCACGACCGAGACGAAGTCGCCCTCGATGTCGGGAGCGCCGGTCGGGCGGGATGCGTCGGGCCGGGCATTCACCGACGGACCGGGTGCGGTCTGCTGGGGAGGCGC
>CALATR010000930.1 GCA_937891875.1 uncultured Pseudomonadota bacterium
CTGGAGAAGGCCGGCGAGACCCGCGTGGTCGCCAGTCGCTCGGGCGCCATCCTCGGCACCTCCGAGGTCGTCGTCGTCGAGCCGGACTCGGCGTCCGCCCTCGAGATCTCCGTGGACGAGCCCTGGGGCTTCGTCGGCGACGCAGCCTCGGTCACCGTGCAGGCCGTGGACGCCTACGGAAACCACACCGTGCTCGGCGACCCGGTGTCCATCACGTCCCGCCGAGGCACCTTCGGCAGCGTGTCGGTTGGTCTCGTGGACGGGCGCGGCACGGCCTCCATCGCCTTCGACCACCCGCACCTGGCCGAGGAGATCACCGGTCGGACCAGCGGCGGTCTCACCGGCATGCGCTCGGGCTTCCTCGTGGTCGAGGACTGCGGCAGCTCCGGCCCCAACCTCTCCCTGCTCTTCGACGGCGAGGACGACGCGGTGGTCTGTCATGACGGGGACTCGGGCGAGGTCGACGCGGACTTTGCCGGCTCCACCACCGCCTCCGGCTCGACGCCCTCGGTGCACGGCCTGTGGGTCGAGGGCGCGGGCGCGTCCCTCGGCAGCGCGACCCGCCAGTCGGTCGAGTCCGTTCGCGTGGGCGAGCTCGAGGTGCGCGGCCTGGTCGCGGACGCAGCTGCCTGCGGGGTCGAGGTCGTGCGGACGGCCTGGGTCGGCCCCGACGACGGCCAGCCGGTCGGCCCCCTGGACCTGAGCCTCTCCACGACCAGCCTGGAGGCCGGAGCGGACACGGCGACCCTGTCGCTGTCGGGTGTCACGACGTGCGACGGGTCGGTGGCCAAGAAGGCCGACGTCCTGCTGCGCACCGATCGCGGTCTCATCGCCGGGGCCGGCACCTCCGGTCACGGCCTCGAGGTCACCCTGGACAGCAGCGGAGATGGCGCCGCGACCCTCGATCTTCGCACGGCGCGCGGCGCGGGGGCGGGCATGGTCACCGCCTGGGTCGAGAGCGGTGCCGCCCGTGCGACCCGCTCGTTCACGGTCACGAAGGACCGGGAGCTGCCCCGACTGCTGGACCAGGATCCCCTCGGCTACAGCGCCGACAGCCTCGACACGATCGAGCTGACCTTCTCCGAGCCCATCGACTCGGACACGGTCAGCGCCTCGTCGTTCGCGGTCACCGGCCCGGCGGGCCTCGTCGCCATCGACTCGGTCGGCCTCTCGGAGGACCGGCGCACGGCCTGGATCTGGCTCGACGACATCGTCGACGCGTCGCTGGCCCGGTACACCCTGACCGCCGAGAGCACCCTCACCGACGACGACGGCAACGGGCTCGACGGCGCATGGTCCGGGTTCGCGTCGGACCACTACGGCGACTTCGGCAAGGTCTCCGCGGTCGCGCCGGACCTGACCTCCTGCACCCCGTCCAGCGCGATCATCCGCCCGGACGGCGACCCCGCGACCGGCGCCGAGGCCGACCAGGTCGACCTGACCTTGAAGGCCACCCGCAACGCGTCGTTGTGGAGGCTGGAGGTCATCAGCCCGAGCGGCTCGCGGGTGGAGGTCGTCGAGCGCCCGACCACCCTGCGCACGGGCGTGGTCTCCTGGGACGGCCGGGACTTCAGCGAGCGCATCGTGCCCGACGGCACCTACACGCTGCTCTCGGTGGCGCAGAACAGCGACGGTACCGCAGGCACGGCCTGCGTCGAGACGGTGGTGGTGGACAACGCGCGTGACCACTGACGATCCTCGAGCGACCGAGTCAGGTGAGGACGAGAGCGTCGACGCGGAGGGACCGGACCAGCACGCCGCGCTGCTCGCCGAGCTGGGGCTGATGACGGCGAGCCTGCTGCACGAGCTGCGCGATCCGCTCTTCGCCCTGCGCGCCCAGGTGCAGCTGCTCCGCCTCAAGGGACAGGGGCAGGAGCTGTCCGGGCTGCAGCGCCCGCTGGACGACATCGACGCGCTGCTCGACTTCTATGGGGGCTTCAGCCGACGCGGCACCGACCCGCTGCCGACCGATCTCGGCCAGGAGCTGCGCGCCGCCGCCGACGTGATCCGCACCCAGGCGCGCCGCCGACGTACCGCACTCGAGGTCGTGCCCGGCAGCGAGTCGCTGATCGTCAGGGTTCGGCCGGTGAGCGTGCGCCAGGTGCTGATGAACCTCGTCAACAACGCGCTCGACGCGGTCGCCGAGGTCCGCGGACCGGCCGTTCGGGTGCGCGCCGAGCGACGGGACATCGACGGGCAGGCCCACGGCGTCATCATCGTCGAGGACAACGGACCGGGCTGGCCCGCGGAGACCCTGCATCGGGCGCGGTTGCTGGAGCCCTGGGTCACGACCAAGGGGAGTCGCGGCAGCGGACTCGGCCTGTACCTGACGCGTTCGCTGCTGGCCGAGGCGGGCGGGGAGCTGCGCCTCGAGGACGTCGACGAGGGGAGCGGGGCCCGAGCGAGCGCCTGCTGGCCCCTGTCTGGCGCCTAGTTCTCGAAGGGCTCGTCGGAGGTGGGCTGCGCCGCCGCGCCGCCCTCGTCCTTGCTGCCGTGCCCCTCCGGTCCGAGGAAGAAGGCGTAGTAGCTGGATGTCTCGTCAGTCGGGTCCAGCTCGCGGGCCCGGGCGAAGTGGGTCTTGGACTCGGCGAGCAGGGCCTTGAACTCGGCCGGATCGCCGAAGATCACCGCGTCTTCCTCCAGGCGACGGCGCAGGATCTCGGCCAGCAGGGCATGGGCGACCGAGAGCAGGACCTCCTCGGGCAGCATGTCGGTCCACTGACCGCCGGACTCCAGGTGCTCCAGCGCGGTGCGCGCGTGCTCCTCCGCGGTGTCGATCCGCTCGGTGTCCAGGTGGATGCGAGCGAGCTCCATGCGCGGCTCGGGCAGGCGGGGCTCCTCCTTCAGTATGGCGACGAGGGCCTCCTCCGCATCA
>CALATR010000931.1 GCA_937891875.1 uncultured Pseudomonadota bacterium
ACTGCGACAGCGCCTGCAGCTCCGCCAGCGCCTCCACGCGGCGCCGCCCGCACTCGGCCGTCACACCGCGCAGCTCCTCCTGCAGCTCGTCGATCTGCTCGCGCGCTTGCTCCTGCCGGGGCGGGGGCGGTCCGGGGTGGGGTGGGGACGGGAGGCGGGGTGGGGGCGGGGACGGGCGCGTCGTGCTGCACCAGGTGGGCGAACTCGTCCTGGTCCTTCCCGTCGCCCTCCTTGGCGGGGCGCTTCTGGAACACCATCGCGAAGACGGCGTAGGCCATGCCTCCCAGCACGAGCACGAACAGCACGACACCGACGAAGAGGATCATGCCGTTCTGGAACGCCGCCTGATCGGCCTGCTGCTGGATGGCCTGCGCCTCGGCCGCCTCCGCGGCGAGCTCGGCCGGGGTGGGCTCGCGCTTGACCTCCAGCGGGGAGAGGCCGGTTCGAACCTGCATTCCGCTGGCCTTGCCCGTCGGGTCCAGGCCTCGCCGACCGGGCGGTGGCGCCTCGCCGGGGTCGCCGTCCACGTCCACGGGCGGCGGATCCGCGGGATCTGCGCCGGTCGTGCTGTCGACGCCGAACAGGTCCTGCCGGTTCACACCCTCGTCGGGCTCCGCCAGGGCAGTCGTCGAGAGTCCCAGGGCGCAACAAGCAACGATGAGGAGCATCCACGCACGACGGATCACGAGCCCTCCTCCGGCCGAGGTATCCGAGGCAAGGTGCGGTCTCAAGGGCTGCGTGCCGTCTCGCTCCCGCATCGCCCGTCGAGGCGAGCGTCAGCCGGGCCAGACCGCCACGTCCCAGGACTCGTCGGGACCGCCGTCATCGGGGCTTGCAACGGCCGTCAGCACCCCGGCGCTGCCGTCCTCGGTCCACTCGATGTGAACCCGCAAGCGGATACTGTCATAGCCCTGAACCTGAGGGCGCCAGTCCCCGCGCAGCGCGCTGGACGGGACCTCGTGGTCGAGCACGACCAGGCCGGGCTGGCTCGCGGAGACCTCGACCGACCAGGCCTCGTCGAAGCGGCCGTCGGAGGTCGAGAACGCGAGCTCCACCGGCACCACCAGGGCGTCGCTGCAGACCGGCTCCCCGTCGGAGGCTCCGTCTGCCGCGGGATCGGCGGACTCGTAGGAGGGCGTGCGGTCGGCCCAGGCGGC
>CALATR010000932.1 GCA_937891875.1 uncultured Pseudomonadota bacterium
GCCGGCCCACCAGCGCCTGCTCTTCGAGCGCGCCCTGCTCGCCTGGCCCGCCCTGTCCGTGCACACGCGCCAGCGTCTGGAGCGCCGCGCCTATGACCTCACCTGCGCCCACCACGGCGCCCCCGAGTGGGCCGGTGTGGTCCAGGCCGCGCGCCGTCTCGCCCGGATCGCGTCGCGCACCCTCGACGTCCCGCACGCGGTGCACACGGTTGAGGGCAGATGATCTACGTCGCCACTGCCGTCACCCTCGCCGTCCTGCTCTCTGCCGCGGGCTGGGTGCTCGTGGTCTGGTTCGGCGGCGCCTGGTTCCGCTTCTTCCGCTACCACCGCAAGAAGGGGCTTCCCCTGCCCGACGGGCCCCGCTGGTCCGACCGGATCGGCCACTGGCTGCGGGAGTCGTACGCGCTGCTCATGATCCACGTGTGGCGGCTCGAGCGCGGGCCCCCTCGCCTCGCGCCGGCGGCGGACGGCGACCCCGTGTTGTGCGTGCACGGCTTCACCCAGGACCGCACCAACTTCAGCGCCCTGCGGCGCCGCCTGTGGATGGCCGGTCGCCCGTCGGACTCGATCGACCTGGGCCTGCCCGGCCGCCACCCGCGCAAGCTGGCCCGCAAGGTGATCGCCGGATTGGAGGCGATGATCGCCCGACATCCGGGACGTCCGATCGACGTGGTCTGCCACAGCATGGGCGGCCTGGTCCTGCGCGACGCCCTCGCGACAAGGCCCGATCTGGCCGCGCCCATCCGCACGATCGTCACCCTGGGCAGCCCACACCACGGCACCGCGGGGGCCCGCTGGCCGGTGCGCCTGTGGCCGGAGGCGGGAGGCCTGGCGCGCGGCAGCGACTGGATCGCGAGCCTGCCGACCCTGGCGGAGGTGGCGCCGGACGCGCGCACGGTCACCCTGGCGGGCAGCGCGGACTACATCGTCTACCCCCAGGACACGGCGCACCTGCCCGGCAGCGAACACGTCGACCTGCACGGCATCGGCCACGCGGGCCTGCTCACGGACGAGCGGGTGATGGACACGGTGATCGCGGCGTTCGACGGGGAGGAGCTTCCGGAGGGGCGCGGGGTCACGGTGCATCGGGAGCTGGCGGCGAGCTGACGGTTGGGCGGGGAATCGCGTGGCTTCGAGCGACGGAGTGGCGGGTTGGGATCCGCTCACGGGGAGTCGCGTTGCTTCGAGCGAGGGAGTGGCGGGGCGGTCTCTGGTCTCCAGTCTCCAGCTTCGGCCGGCTTGGGAGGTGAGCCGCGTGCAGAGCGGTTGCGGAAGCGGCTCACTGGAATGTCCGAGGATCCTGCTCGCAGCTCCAAGGAACTTTGCGACGCACCGCTTGGAAACGCGCCGACATGTCCGAGGATCCTGCTCGAGGCATCAAGAAGCTACTCAGGGCACCGAGGCGTTCGCAGCGATCCGCTGCCGTAGGACTGGAGACTGGAGACTGGAGACTGGAGACCGCCCCGCCACTCCCCTGCCCGCAGCAACGGATGTCCGCTCGCCACGGACCCGGTGCCCGAAGCGCCCGATCTCAGCCCAGCAGGACCTCCCACTCCTTCTCCTTGAAGCCCACCAGCACGACGCCATCGCCGATCACCAGGGGTCGCTTCAGCAGCATCGGATCCGCCGCCAGCGCGTCCAGCTGCTCCTTCTCCGCGATCCCCGCCTTCAGCTTGTCCGACCAGCCACCCTCCCGGTAGCTGCCACCCGACGTGTTGAAGAAGCGCTTCAGCGGGAGCCCCGATGCGCGCCAGGCCTGCTCCAGGGCCTCGCGGGACGGCGGCTCTTCCCGGATCGGCCGGCGCTCGTGGTCGACTCCGTGAGAGTCCAGCCAGGACCAAGCCTTGCGGCAGGTGTTGCAGTTCTTGTAGCCATATACGGTCAGCGCCATGCGTCCTCCGGGAACAGCCGATAGCAGCCCTCCGCGGCGCGGCCAGCGCCGGCTGCTACCATCGCGCCGCCGCTCCCGGGGACGCATGAGCTCGAGCACCGCAACAGAGCACGACCACGAGCCCGACGAGCTCGCCGTGCGCGAGGCCCGTCGCGCGGAAGAAGCCGACAAGGCCCAGGCCGCCCGCCAGGAGATCCTCGAGGCCCGGGACCTGCCGCTGCTGATGCGGATCAAGGTCGCGGTCTATCGGGCGCTCTACCCCCAGGACGACGACAGCCGCTGGCTCGACAGCAGCATCATCCTGCTCATCGCCTGCAACGTCGCCGCCGTGGTGCTCGAGACCGAAGAGGCGTACACCGCGCCGTACCACATCTGGTTCGTCGCCTTCGAGTGGTTCAGCAGCCTGGTCTTCACCGTCGAGTACGTGCTGCGCCTGTGGGTCGTCGATCTCGAGTTCGACCCCCGCCACCCCTGGAAGAGCCGCGCCCGCTACGTCTTCTCGTTCATGGCGCTGGTCGACCTGCTGGCCATCCTGCCGTTCTACCTGCCCTGGTTCATCACGCTGGACCTCCGGTTCATCCGGGCGATCCGCCTGCTTCGGTTGTTCCGCATCCTCAAGATGGGCCGCTACGCCCACGCGGTGAAGACGATGGCCGCCGTCTTCGCCCGCAAGAAGGAGGAGCTCGCCATGACCGGCTTCGTGCTGGTCGTGCTCCTGGTGCTGTCCTCGTCGGCGATCTACTTCGTCGAGCACGTGCCCCTGGAGCAGGTCCTGCCCAACGGCGAGGTCGAGCACGTGCAGGATCCGAACGACCCCTTCCGCTCGATCCCGGCGAGCATGTGGTGGGCCGTCGTGACGCTGACCAGCGTCGGCTACGGCGACGTCGTGCCCCAGAGCGCGATGGGCAAGTTCGTGGGTGCGATCATCAGCCTGCTCGGAGTCGGCTTCGTGGCGCTCCCCACCGGCATCATCGCCGCCGGCTTCGCCGAGGAGATCCGCGAGCAGCGCCTGCGCAAGGGCCACCTGGACATGCCCGGCTACTGCCCGCACTGCGGTGAGCCCGTCGTGCCCGAGGCCGAGTACGACTGATCTGTAAGCAACCGCGCCGTCGGGACGTTGTGCACGCGACCCGCAAGTCAGGAGGACAGCATGCGCTGGATTTGGACATGGCTGATGGTGCTGGTGGTGGTCGCCGGCTGCAGCAAGAAGGCCGTGCTGGAGTCGGCCGCAGACTACGGCTTCTACGCCGAAGATGAGATGGACATGATGGCGGGCGACGCCGACATGACCGTGTCGACCCGCGAGTCGCGCGCCCCCCGTCCGGCGCCCAAGGCCAGCGGAGGCCGCAGCGGCTACGCAGGCTCCCCCCCACCGCCTCCCGAGCCCGAGCCCGAGGAGCCCATCGCTCCGGAGAAGCCTACTGCCAAGCGCATGATCGCCTACGAGGGCTCGACGACCCTGCGCGTGGCGCGCATCCGCGAGGCGGTCGACGCCATCACCGCCACCGTGGTCGAGCTCGGCGGCTTCGTCGAGCGGGTAGACGGCGCCCGCCTCTCCGTCCGCGTCCCCGTCGACCGCTTCCAGGACGGCCTCGTCGCCATCCAGGCCCACGGTGACGTCGTCGACGAGCGCATCTTCGCCAGCGACGTGACCGAGGCCTTCCAGGACGTCAAGCTGCGCCTGGACACCGCCGAGGCCACCCGCGCCCGCCTGGTCGAGCTGCTGGCCAAGACCGAGGACGAGCAGACCAAGCTGATGCTCATCCGTGAGATCCAGCGTCTGACCGACCAGATCGACCAGATGTCTGCCCAGGCTTCGACCCTGCAGCGCATGGCCGACCTGTCGCGCATCTCCATCCAGCTCGTCGAGCGAGAGGCCCTCGCCCACCAGGGTGCCGCCGACTCCGCCGAGATGCGCTGGATCCGCCAGCTCTCCCCGTTTGGCGCGGACGTCGTGCGCGGCGGTGGCTACGTCAAGCTCGACGTGCCCGACGGCATGGTCGGCCTGAAGCTGTGGCGCGAGTACGTGGCCGAAGCCCCGGACGGCTCCCGGATCTGGAGCGGGCGCCTGAAGACCGAGGTCCAGGCCGACAGCGCCTTCTGGGTCGAGGCGATGAAGGAGCGCCTGGCGGGCGACTTCGCCAGCGCAGAC